>CAYQTY010000018.1:18599-20495 GCA_964420535.1 uncultured Leptolinea sp.
TTTGGTTGTTTTCATAAAATTAGCGTAAATGTTTTATTAGGCTTGAAAATTCCGTTTTAAAACAAAAAAATGCCGGTGTCTTAGCATCCGGCATTGCCTTTTTATTGAGGCCAAATTATCAAGTCAGGCGCAAATATTTCAGCGCAATAATTGTTCGTATAACGCCCGGGTTTGCGGCGATGGCTCTGTGTTGATCTCGCGTTCCAGTATATCCACGCATTGCTGGTACTGGCGGATCATCCCCACGCGGTCACCCATGGCCGCGAAGGTTTTCAACGCCATGCGGTAGGCTTCTTCCAGTAAATTGTCTTCGTTCAATGCTCTCTGGCAATAATCCAGCGCCTGGTCGTATTTGGCCATATCAAAATATATACCGGCTGCCTTTAACAGGACATTCAGGTAATTCTGGCGCAAGTATTCCCTGGGATTCAGCGTCCAGGTTTCTTCCACTTCTGTCAAATAATTGCCCCGGTACACTTTGACAGCTTCGCGGTAATGGGCAAGTTTTTCCATCGGGTCAGATGCTCTGACGGCCAGCGCGTTCTCTTTAAGAAATACTTCAACGTCATACTCATAATCCTGTTTATTATTAAACCGGTAAATCTCCTGATCCAATAACACACTGTTGCGCCCTACGGCCCGGCGCAACCGGTAGACGGTATTCTTGAACCGGAACCTGGCTTCTTCCGGGGATGCATCAGGCCACAATATTACACAGATCTCGTCGCGCGTCATACCTTCAGGGTAGGCCAGCAGCATAAAGAACAGATCGCGGGCTGCCTGTGTTTGCCATTCGGAACTCGTTACACGGTGGTTGTCGATCTGTACCTGCATGCGACCCAATGCCCTGATGAACAGGGTGGGAGGAGCGAATGGAACCACCTGTGAGTTCTGCCGTAAAAATCGCCGGAGCTCTGGTAGTTTTTCTTCAAAATCCGCCAGTTTCTGATGAAAGGCGTGGACTTCTGATTGCAGGTAGTCAAACTTGATCGCGGCCAGCCGGGCATGGAACCGGGTGGCTAACGCGATCAATGCGGCAGGCGGGTACTCTTCCTGCAAGTTGGACTGGATGTGCAGGATATGTTCGAGGATCTTCTGCGGGTTTCCCGCGTCGTTATATGCCATGACCAGATAGAGGTGGGCTCGGTCATACTGGATCTTGTGCCCTTCCTGCCCAAAATAGGTGCAGGCGGTTTCCAGTGGCGGAATGGCTTCAACCGCCCGGTTGTCCTGAAGCATTAGTCCGGCTTTTTCAAGTTGACATAGCTGCCGCTCCATCTCGGAGCCGTCAGCCGGTATCGTTTTTTCAATCTGTTCTATGGTCCGGT
This sequence comes from uncultured Leptolinea sp., assembly GCA_964420535.1. Lineage (GTDB taxonomy): Bacteria > Chloroflexota > Anaerolineae > Anaerolineales > Anaerolineaceae > Leptolinea. The sequence continues at coordinate 19,928 of CAYQTY010000018.1, forward strand.
ACCCACGGGGAATGTCACCCTGCAAACCGGACAATGCGGCGGATCGCACACCGATATATACCTGCAAAAAATGCTCCTGCACACGTTCGGCGATTGTCGTGGCCAGGTTGAACGCCTCGGCTGCCTGGTCGTCCGCCTGAAGTTCGGTATACATATCGCCTATACCTGTGAGGATATAGGCTTCAATGCGTGTATAGCCGCTTGCCCGGGCAAATTCCAGGGCTTTCTTGAATGAGTCGCTGGCCTGTTCGTATTCGCCCATCATCTGCTGCAAAACCCCGAGGTTATTTAACAGAATGGATTCGTTGACCTGATTTTCTGTCTGTTTCCAGTATTCCAGCGCGGACAGGTATGACTCTTTGGCCTGATTGTACTGGCCGATATTTTCATAGATGATGCCGATCTCCATTTGAATTTCGGCTTCCTTGCGTGGATCACCAAGCTGGCGCATCACATCATACGATTGTTGCAGCCAGGTTAATGCCTGCCGTAATTTGCCTTTGTGGTAAATGCACAGGCCGATACAGCGCAGCGTGTCTCCCTTGATCTTCAGGAGATCCGGATTGAG
>CAYQTY010000019.1:0-16127 GCA_964420535.1 uncultured Leptolinea sp.
AGAACAAAACCGGAGAATTTTAACCGTTCCGCCATGGAACCGGTGGGGATTGTGGCTGCCGTATCCATGAAGACCATCTGGAACAGGAAGAAGACCAGAATTCCGCTGCTCAGGGTTAACCCGTTGAGGAAAAACCCGTCAAGTCCGAAAACATTCACTCCGCCAATCAACCACGGTGAAGCCAATTTGTCTACTGCCCAATTGCTCAGCGTGACCGGCGCGAACGACCAGGCGGGCAAGGTGGAACTGATTTCAGGATAAGTAAAATTAACGCCGCCAAATTGAATGGCAAAACCGGTAGCCCAGTATCCAATTGCCCCAACACAGAAGACCATGATATTCATCATCATCGTGTGGGCCACATTCTTGGCACTGGTAAAACCGGTTTCAACCAACGCGAAGCCGGCTTGCATGAAGAAAACCAGGAAGGCAGCCACAAACACCCACAACGTGTTCAGATCCATTGAGAAACTCTGAACAGCAGTGTTGACAGCCTCTACCGTAGGGCCGCCATCATCGGCAAACACAACCATAGAGGGGACAAAGAGGGCAGCAATTAAGAACCCTATGAGAAGGATTCTCAGCCGCTTGACACGAATAAAAGAATTAGTGCTCATATCTCTCTCCTTTGAGATGATCATCAGTATTCTATGCCTCCTACATTGGGAAAAAAATTACCCGGATGGAGGAACTTTTGAAAATAAACTTAAGAATGGAGAATGTTTTATCACCCGTTAGGGTACTATTTACCGAAAATCGCACTACCGGTTAACCAGAAGAACCGTATTATCTCTACGGTTCTTCCGGTCTTCTTGAAATAGACAATGGTGGTACTGGAGTCGGGATCAATACCACCCGATTAAATCTTTACCAACGCATAAAAGTGAAGCCATCGTCATAGCCATTAGTGTCGGTGGAACAGCGATCATCAACCACCTCTTCCATCCCACCTTGCCATAGTTGTGTTCCATGTAAGAATATGCGACCACGTTTGCCGACGCACCAATTGGGGTAAGATTTCCGCCAATATCCACACCCAGTGCCAGAGCCCATACCATCATCGCAAGAGCGGGCATGCCGGGAATCTTTGCCAGGTCTTCCAGAACATAACTCATTGCCAGCGCCAGCGGAACATTATCCAAAACACCGCTTGCGAGTCCGGGTATCCAATGCAGCGCCATGATGAAAACACTCGTGGATGTTGTTGATCCCGCCAGCAGGTCAGCAATGACTTCAAAGACTCTGGCTTTTTCCAAACCACCAATCAATAAAAATAATCCTCCGAAAAATAACAGGCTTTCGCCATCTACCTTCAAAATTACATTTCGAGCCTGCCCGGGTTTTAGCAGCAGAAGGGCTAGTATGGCCGGAACCAGCGCGGCGGTCGCGGCATTGATCGGCAATCCAGTAATTTCTGTCAATGGCAAGTGGAAAATCAGTAATAAAACCGCGATCCCGAAGTAGATCACACCCACGCGGGTCATATGAACATGAACTTTTTCTGTTTGCAGGCTCTCAATGTCGGCTATCGTTTCCGGAGTCAGTAATTCACGTGCGTGTAATAATGATTTCCGGTTAACAAAATAAAAGAAGATCAGCAAGGCAAATGCAACTATGATAGATATGGGCATGGTGTTTCGCGCAAAATCATTGAATGTGAACCCCAGAGTTGTACCGAGAATTACATTGGGAGGGTCACCCATTAACGTGGCGGCTCCCCCGGTATTTGCCGCGCAGACTTCCGCGATCACAACCGGAATTGGATCAATTTTTAATAATCGGGTCAACTGAACTGTCAATGCGGTCAGGAATAGCATGACTGTAATGCTGTCCATGAACATGGCTAAAATGCTTGCAAGGATAATTAAAATAACAAAGAGCGGAACAGGTTGATAATTCACTTTCCGGATTGAAGTCATAGCCAGCCAGGTGAAAAATCCGGCTTCATTCAATATGGAAACCAAAATAAACATTCCGGATAACAACCCGAGTGTTTCCCAGTTTATGTATTCTATGGCATCTTTAGGTGACATCACACCTGTGATTAACAGAAGGGCTCCACCACCTATAGCCACCCAATGCCGGGGAAACTTCTCGCTGACAATCATTCCATAGGCAATAATAAAAATAATAATGGATAACATGGTGGCTGCCTCTTCTATTCAAAGGGTTTTGAACATTCTACTTGCGGCGTCATGCTCCTTGAATAACCCTTATGGAGAATTTTTTTGGGTGTCTTTTTCTTTAAATTTCACTTTTTATTGACAAATCTAGCGATTCTTTATCCTTTTTGACCCAATCGGGTACTTCTGCGCCCAATTGCAATAATTGCTAACGCCTCATGTATAATTTTTAATAAGGCAAAGCATGGAACGAATACCTTTCTCTGACCCAGAAACAGCATCCGCACTATTTACACGCCTTCAAATAAAACAACCGGGATTTGAAAAAATCAAACCGGCTTTGGTTGGTATTCTTATAGAGACTGCCGATCCGGATAGATCGCTGGTTCATTTTGAAAGGTTTATCGAAAACTACGGCCCGGAGGTTATTCCTCTCTTAATACAAAATCCCCGTGGTATCGAGATCCTTTGCACACTTTTTTCCGCCAGTCATTTTCTGACAGAGATCTTGCTGAGAAATCCGCAATCGTTTAATCTTTTATTGGACCGAAAGAAAATATCCCAACGAAAAACCCTTGAGCAGATCACACAGGAAGCGGAAAACGCCCTCCGGTCAACGCCGGATGATGAGAAAAAGAACGCTCTTCGGCGCTATCAACAGGAAGAATTGCTTCGTATTGGAGCGAGTGACTTTCTTGATTTATACGACCTACCAGCCGTGGTTTCACAGCTTTCCCGCACAGCCATTGCCCTTACCAGAGTGTGCTTGAATCTGGCAGTCAGTCAAACGGGGATATCGGCAAACGGTTTTTCGGTTCTGGCCATGGGGAAGCTGGGCGGACGTGAGCTGAATTACAGTTCAGATATCGATCTGATCTTCATTTCCCGTGAAGACCCGAATAAACTCATTCCCCTTGCCCAGAAATTGATCGACAATCTGGCCTCCACCACCAGTGACGGTTTCCTCTACCGGGTGGATATCCGGTTACGGCCCTGGGGAAATGACGGCCCGTTGATATCCACACTACCCGGTTTTATACAATATATCGATAAAAACGCGCGATTGTGGGAGAAACAGGCATTATTAAAATTGCGTCCCATTGCCGGAGACCTGTCTCTCGGGGAAGAATTCCGTGAGGCCTCCTATAACCGTGTGATCCATCTTCCTGAAGAGCAGATCAAATCTGAAGTCTTCGCCATGAAACAGCGCACAGAAGAAGTCCTCCGCGAAAAAGGCCGTGAATGGGGTGAAGTCAAACTGGGAGTTGGGTCTATCCGCGATATTGAGTTTGTCATTCAGTATCTTCAGATGGTCAACCTCAGGAATTATCCTCAGATCCGTACGAGGGCGACCCTGAAAGCCATCTCGTATCTGCGCAGCAACGGCCTTCTATCTGCCGGTGATGCCCGGATTTTGCATGATGGTTATATTTTTCTGAGAACCATTGAACATTACCTGCAAATGATGGATTACCGTCAAACGTACACTCTCCCATCCGAAAAAACTGCCATTCGCATTCTGGCCCGCAGACTGGGTTTTGCCGATGGTGAAGCTTTCATTGAACGCTACCAGGAACACTGTAAGGCAGTCAGGGAAATATTTATCCGCTACATCGGTGACAGACCGGAGGCTCCTAAGACATCTCCAGAAGTCTCCCGACACATAGCCCGCATGGATAATTCCTATCAACTCGTATTTACAGAAGATGAAATCCAGCGGCACTCGGTTCTAGCGGCGGAGCTGGGTCAGGCGAAATCTGTTTCCATGGATGTGGAAGGTAAAGACAATGGATGCTACCGGGTTACGATCGTCGCGTACGATTACCCGGGTGAACTGTCAGTTTTGTGCGGGCTGTTATTTGTCCATGGCTTCAATATCATTGATGGCTACGCGTTCACTTATGAACCTGCTGTTGATTCTGGCAAAGATGAACAAACTCCGCCTCGCCGGCGAAGAATGGATTCAACGAATAATCATATTTACCACCCCGCAGCGGTTGAAAGCCAGGAAGCCGTTGTAGACGAATCCCGCCAAAAAATTGTGGATGTATTTACCGTTCAACCGGTAACCCGGAAACCCGTTACGCAAAACACATGGGATGCTTATATGAGCGATTTGACTCATATGATGCGTCTCTTCCAATCGGGACAGCGCCGTGAAGCCCGGGGACTTTTAGCCAAACGGGTTGGCGCTGCTTTTCAAGCCATCCCCGGAAGCGCTGTTCCATTAATGCCTATCGATATTGAGATCACCAATGATCCCAAAGAACGATACACTGTTCTACAAATAGACGCGCCGGATACGTTCGGCTTCCTTTACGAATTCACCAATGCGCTGGCGTTCACCCGGACAAACATCAATCGCATGATCGTGCGTTCGGTTGGCAACCGCGCCCGCGATGTTTTTTATGTGACTGATGCCAATGGCAATCGTATTGAAGATGACCTTAAACAACGCGAGCTTCGTGCAGCCATTGTATTAATCAAACATTTCACCCACCTGCTGCCCAATTCGCCAAACCCTGAGATCGCACTATTGCATTTCCGGGAATTTCTGGCGCACCTGTTCGAACGCCCCAACTGGCCGGATGAGATCGCATCCATCGAACAATCGGATGTGCTGAAAGCCCTGGCGCATATTCTGGGCGTAAGCGATTTTCTGTGGGATGACTTTCTGCGAATGCAATATGCCAACCTTTTTCCGGTGGTCAAAGATGTCGGCGCGCTGGCAGTTGCCAAGCCTCGTATCGAATTAAACAATGAGTTGACCCAGGCTACAGAGACAAAAATCGTCGGGGGCATAGGCTACCCTGATTGGCAGACAGCGCTCAATGCTTATAAGGATCGTGAGCTTTTCCGCATCGATATGCGTCACATTCTCGGTTTGACCTCGGAGTTCTGGGATTTCGCCGCCGAATTGACCGACCTCGCGGAAGTGGTTATTTCGTCAGCCGTTGACATGTGCCAGGGTGAGTTGGGTCAGCGGTATGGGTATCCGATATCGGAAGATGGTAGTGCGGGTGTATTGAGTGTTGTCGCCCTGGGAAAATGCGGCGGACGTGAACTCGGTTTCGCCTCAGATATTGAGTTGATGTTCATTTATTCCGGTAACGGGCACACAGACGGAGAAGAAAGTATTGAAACCTCCGATTATTACGAACGGTTGGTTCGTTCAGTAGTAACCACAATCCACGCCCGCCAGGAAGGCATATTTCAGATTGACCTGCAACTGCGGCCTTATGGAAAGTCCGGGAGTATGGCAGTTTCGTTGGAATCATTTAAAAAATACTTCGCCTCTGAAGGTCCCGCCTGGGCGTATGAACGCCAGGCGCTGGTTAAGTTGCGGCCAATCGCGGGAGATTGGGATCTGGGGGAAACCATCATCCGGCTACGGGACGAGTATGCCTACGAAAGCGGCCCGTTTGACGTGACGGCGATGCGCGCAATGCGCGAGCGCCAGGTTCGCCACCTTGTTACGGGTGGAACCTTCAACGCGAAATACAGCCCCGGCGGGCTGGTGGATGTTGAATACTTGATCCAGGGATTACAGATTAACCACGGGGCTGACAACCCTGCCCTGCGGGTTACCAACATCCGATCTGCGATGGCTTTGTTAAACGAAGCCAGGATCCTTTCAGATGCCGATTACACCGGTTTGCGTAAATCGCATACCTTCCTCCGCTGGTTGATCGATTCTCTTCGGGTGGTAAGGGGGAACGCGAAAGATATCACCGTTCCGCCATACGGAAGCGAAGAATTTGCTTTTCTGGCACGCCGCCTGCGCTACGAGAACGACATTGACCGGTTACGCGATGACCTTTTGATGTACCAGACGCAGGTGTTGGAGATCAACAACCGCCTGCTAGGATAAAAAAAAACGGGTGAAATCAGGAATATGATTTCACCCGCCATGTCTATACGAAATTTCTAAAACATTCCCACAATCCGGCCGGTTTCAAAGTCAATATCGATGTCATAGAAAGCCGGCCTGGTGGGAAGTCCGGGCATGGTAGCCATCTTACCCAGCAAGGGGTAAAGGAAACCCGCTCCAACTGAGGCACGGATATCACGTACCGGTATCCGGAATCCTGAAGGTACGCCCTTCAATGTCGGGTCATGGCTCAAACTCAGGTGGGTTTTTGCCATGCAGATGGGGAGTTTGTCAAAGCCCAGCCGGGTATAGCTTTCGATTCGTTCCTCTGCTTCAGGTGAATAATCCACACCATCGGCGCCGTACACTTCGCGGGCAATGGTCTCAATTTTTTCTTTAATTGAATTTTCCAACGGATACAGGAAATGAAAGTTACGCGGCTTCTCGCCGGCGGCGATCACCGCTTTGGCCAGGTCAATCGCGCCTGCCCCTCCCTGCGCCCAGTGACGGCATACCACCGCGTCTTCTGCTCCGCCTTCTTCCATGGCAGCTTTACGGACCAACGCCAGTTCAGCTTCGGTATCGGTGGCAAATGAGTTGACAGCCACTACAACCGGTACTCCGAATTTCCGGGCTGTTTTGATGTGATGCACCATGTTCGGAAGTCCGGCTTTCAATAGTTCCAAGTTTTCATCGGTATAGGCAGGATCGAGCGGTTTGCCGGCGACAACTTTGGGTCCGCCGCCGTGCATTTTCAGCGCGCGAATCGTGGCAACCAGAACAACCACATTGGGAACAAGCCCGGATGTTCGGCATTTAATATCGAAGAATTTTTCCATGCCCATATCCGCGCCAAATCCGGATTCCGTGATCACATAATCCGCGAGCTTCAACGCGATCTTATCAGCCACGATCGAACTGTTTCCATGGGCAATATTCGCGAAAGGTCCGGCATGGACAAAAACCGGAGTACCTTCCAGTGTCTGCATGAGATTGGGTTTTATGGCATCCTTCATCAAAACCGTAAGAGCCCCGGCCACACCCAGGTCATCCGCGTTGACGGCTTCGCCGCTCTTGCTGGTACCAATGACAATCGCACCAAACCTGCGGCGCATATCCCGAAGGTCAGTGGTCAACGCGAGGATGGCCATGATCTCACTGGCAACGGTAATGTCATATCCTGTACTGCGTTCGTGCCCCTTTTCTTCATCCCCGGTTCCCACAGTGATTCCCCGCAGGAAGCGGTCACTGGTATCAACTACGCGCCGCCATGTGATGGAAGCGGGATCAATATCCAACCGGCAAAGGTGTTTTCGTTCCTCAACAGTCAAATCATCGGGATTGGTTTTGTTTATCCCCAATTTCTTTAAACGGGGCAATAGACCTCGCCCGAATTTTCGTTTACCCTGTTTATCAGCCGGGCAAAGCCGGTTGAATAACTGTTCATCCGTCGCTTCAGATTCATGCAGCATGCGGACGTCAATAGCCGCAGCCATCAGGTTGTTCGCCGCGGTTATGGCGTGAATATCACCTGTTAGATGCAAATTGAAATCTTCCATGGGGATGACCTGGCTGTAACCACCGCCGGCAGCCCCGCCTTTGATGCCAAACGTAGGTCCCTGGCTTGGCTGGCGGATGCAGGTCATCACTTTTTTCCCCAGGTGAGCGCCCAATGCCTGGCTCAAACCAACCGTTGTGGTTGTTTTTCCTTCGCCAAGAGGAGTGGGTGTAATGGCTGTCACATCCACATAAATTCCATCCGGTTTATTTTTCAACCGGTCTAATACTTCCAATTTTACTTTGGCTTTTACCGGTCCATAGAATTCAATCTCATCCGGCAGCAGCCCCAGTTCTTCCGCCACCTCGGAGATTGGTTTCAGGTCAGAATCCTGGGCAATTTCAATATCAGAAGGCACCGGTGTTTTTAGTTTCAACGGGATTGGGCGGAATTCTCTGGTCATTCATTTCTCCTTTTGAGATTATGCAGTAAACCGTAGGTATATTTTACCTTTTTGACCCCTAATTTGAAAATCACATTTAGTAGATGTGAAGAACTTATTCCGGATTTTTATGTCATCTAAATAAAATCTTAATACGTGTGCAATAACATCAGCATGCAACAAACTGGAACCATCCCAAATCTGTTTATACCTGAGTTTATTCAGGGAGGTAATTACATGAGTTTTCAAAAGTATCCAATCTTCAAGAACAAAGTGTGGGTACCCTTACTTATTGCACTCTTATTAATCAGTGCCGCAGGTTACTGGTTCTTTATAAGGGGTACTTCCAAGGGAGAAAAAAGCTTATCTTCACAGGATGACACGATCCAATCTTCAATCGTTCGCAAAGGTGATATGCGTATCACCACAACCGGAACCGGGTCTCTGGTCGCCGGTAATTCGGTTGACCTCAGCTTTTCCACTGAAGGCATCGTTCAGGAGCTCAACGTAAAAGCCGGTGACAAGGTGACAAAGGGTACTGTACTGGCAAAAATGAACAATGCAAAAAATTTGGAAGCACAGGTTGCCGCGAACGAGTTGAACCTGCTGGAAGCCCAGAAAAATCTCAATGATCTCGAAAGTGCTAAAGATGTCAATCTCGCTCAGGCGTATCAGGATGTACTCACAGCACAGGAAACGTATAACGCGGCATTGAAGAAGGTGCAGCGGCAGGATTATGCTCGGTGTAGTGAAACCGTAAACAAAAGGAACCTGGCTGCCCTGGAAAAAGCCCAGGATAAGCTTGACCAGATTGGTCTCAGGTATCAGGGATCCGAAGCATGGAATGAAGCCATGGCTGTCTACAGCACAGCAAAAGCCAATTATGACTACTGCATCAAATTTACAGACCAGGAAAAAATTGAATTTCAAGCGGCATTAGATGTCTCAGATGTAGTCTTGAAACAGGCAAAAACAAAGTATGAGACTCTGAAGGCATCCGCCGGAATAGATCCCGATGAGCTTAAATTCGCCGAAGCGAAAGTGGAAGAAGCCCGGATCAAATTGGACCTGTCAAAAGAAAATCTATCCGGTTCAACGCTGACGGCTTCGATTGACGGAACAGTGACCTATCTGAAAGCCAACGTCGGGGCGTATGTTGACACAAGTACCTACATCACAATCTCCGACCTGTCTACATCGGATGTTGATGTAAGCATCGATGAAGCTGAAATTGACAAACTCAAACTTGGCGCAAAAGCCAGCGTTGTATTTGATGCCCTTCCTGAAGAAACATATACGGGCGAGGTGGTTCAGGTCAACCCAGAACTGTCAAACTCAGGGCAGTACCGTGTGGCTACCGCGGTGATCAGCCTGGATAACCTTGCCGGCAGCAACCTGGAGAAATTACCTCTGGGTGTCAACGCCAGCGTGACGATCACGTCAGATGAAATCACTGACGCGTTACTCGTGCCTGCTGCCGCCATTCGCAGTATCGGTGACGGGCAATACGGTGTGTTTGTCGTCAATCAGGATGGAAATTTGACCTTCCATGTGGTGGAAGTTGGTATCAAGGATAGTTCAACGGCCGAGATCAAATCCGGACTTGAACAAAATGAAACCATCAGCCTTGGTCTTACTTCAGGATCCTAATAATGCCAGCCTGGACCATAGAAGGAATTTATCATGGAAGCGTTTAAGAAAATAAAAAACAAACGCCTGATCATCGGTGCTGTAATTGTGATCATCCTTGGGCTGACAGTTCTAGCTTTTATCTCATACCAGCCAACCGGAACTCCACAGTCAAAATCCACACAGACGGTAAAAACCTCCGGGGTAACCGTTGGAGACCTTACCACTGAAGTCGCCGGGACCGGAAAAATTGTGGCTCCTGATGCTGTCGATCTGGCATTTTCAACAACCGGTAAAGTGGCTGAGTTGAACGTCAACCCGGGTAACCAGGTCGAAGAAGGTGATGTGCTGGCGAAACTGGACCGGATTTCTGCCCTTCAGGAAGCTGTGGAAAATGCCCGATTGAACCTGACCAAAGCGCAGAAGACACTGGATGATCTTAAGGCAAATAAGGAAATCACCCTGGGCAATGCGCTGATAGCCAGATCAGAAGCGGCAGAAGCATTGGAGAACGCTCAAAAAAATGAAGTGAATAAGTACTCTCCCCGGTGTGACAAAGCAACCACAGAAGTGTATTACTTTGATTACATGTACGCCCGCCATGATTACCTGTACTGGTACAACGCCTTGATTAAGAAGAGTACCGGATATGGCGAAATGTACATTCAGGAGCGGATGGCGCCTTATAAGGAATCCATGAACCAGAATTACTCCAACTGGAAATACTGTGAAGGTTACTCCGACCTTGAGATCGAGCAATCCAAAGCAGCTGTTGAAAAAGCGCAGGCTGATTACGACAAGGCAAGCGAATACTACGAGAGTTTGAAGAATAACAACGGTATTGAACCCAACGAACAGGCATTGGCCGAAGCGGCGAAGAAAAACGCTGAATTGCAACTTGAGCAGGAACAGAACACACTGGAAGGCGCCACTCTGGTTTCACCGATCGATGGAACGGTCCTTACCGTTGAGTCCGCGGTAGGAACGATCCTGGATAAAGACTCCTATAAATCTCCCTATATTGAGATCGCGGATCTAAGCGAACCGGTCTTGTTAGCCAGTTTTGATGAATCCGACCTTGCCACAGTCAAAACCGATTGCGCGGTAACAGCTGAATTTACCAGTCTCCCCGATCAGGTATTGGAAGGAACAATCACACAGATCAATCCAGCAATGACAGAAGCGAACAGCGTTAAATCAATTCAGGCGTATATCAGTTTGAAAGACACGTCGTCAACGGAAAACCTCAACCTTCCTGTTGGCTTAAACGCCACAGTGAAACTTGTTTGTCCGATCGCGAAAAATGTGACCATTGTCCCGCAAGCTGCGCTAAAGAATGAAAAAGATGGCAAGGCTACCGTTTACATCCTGTCCTCTAAAGGAACGATGTCCGCGATACAGGTCACAGTCGGCTATAAAACTGAAACCGGCGCTGAAGTCACCGGTGACTTGAAATCCGGCGATCTGGTTCTCACCAGTTCAGTGAAGTAGATATCCCTTACCAAGAAAACTCCGCAAATGGAGAGGAGCAAAGTTCCAATGCTTAAGAAATTCAATTTACCATCCCGTAAAGCAATGATCATTATCGGTGTTGTCATTCTGGTTATCGCCGGTGTTGGAGGGTATTTCCTCCTGAACAATAAGCCCCGGACGCGAGTAAACACCGGCTTTATTCAGCAAACCACATCAACATCAACAGTCAAAAAAGGTGATATATCCGTAAAATCCAATGGTACCGGAACCCTGGTAGCCAACCGGCAGTCAAAACTATCATTTTCCATTGATGGGATTGTGGAAGAGGTCAATGTTAAAGTGGGGGAAAAGGTCAAACAAGGCCAGGTTCTCGCCAAACTGAAAGACCTTTCTTCACTTACCTCAACGGTCACGTCAACCAAACTGGCGCTTCTTTCTGCGCAGCAGGAATTGCAGACTCTCAAAGACAATGCCTCTGCCACCCTGGGGAATGCCCAGTTGACAGTCACCACAGATAAAAGCAACCTGGATGATGCCGTTGCCGGACAGATCAAAGAAGGGCAAAACCGGTGCGACTCCAAAACCACGGCATCATATTATGACAAATATATGGTGCTGCAGAACAAATATGATGAATTGAATGACGGCTCCACAGCCGGCAACTATTACCTCACTGTAATCGTTCCCGCGCGTGATGCCGCGCTTCAAGCTTACGCGAAATACAAGTATTGCGCCGAATACAAATCGTATGAAGTAGACGCGGCAGTAGCCAAATTAAACATTGCCAAAGCGCAACTTCAAATCGACCAGAATAAACTGGCTACGTTACAGGCAAATGATGGGATAGATCCGGTAGAACTGGCGACTGTAGAAAACAAAGTAGCCGTTGCCCAGGCTGCCTACGACACAGCCGTCTCCAACCTGGAAAATGCCACACTGGTTGCTCCCTTCGATGGCACCGTGCTCACAGTCGCGGGTATGGAGGGTGACCGGGTTGACTCGGAAACTGTGTTCATGACAGTTGCTGACGATGTCCATCCCCAGATCGAATTTGTTGTTGATGAATCCGACCTGCAGAATGTCGCTGTTGACCAGGAAGCCGAAGTCACATTTGATGCGATTGAAGGCAGAAAATTCACCGGAATTGTCACTCAGATAAACCCCACCCTGTCATCAACCAGTGGTTATTCAACCATCTCCGGCATCATCACATTGAATATGGATGATGTCACCGATGTGCCTAATCTCTTCCAGGGATTAACAGCCTCTGTCACCCTGTACAAAGGCAACGTCAAAGATGCCCTGATCGTGCCCATCGCTGCCCTGCGTGATGTAGGCGACGGGAAATACGGTGTCTTCACCGTCGAGAAGGACCGCTCGATGAAACTGAATTTTGTGGAGGTTGGGTTGAAAGATACTACCAACGCCGAGATTCTCTCAGGATTGGATTTGGGTCAGACAGTTTCGACCGGGATCACGGAGCAATAACCATGGAACCCAGGAAAATTATTGAAACCATCAACCTTGAAAAAGTGTACGGTGAAGGTGAAAACGAAGTGAGGGCTGTTGACTCCATCAGCATCACAATACACGAAGGTGAATTCGTTGCCATCATGGGCCCCAGCGGTTCAGGGAAAAGCACACTGATGAATATCCTGGCATGCCTCGATCGACCCACAGGAGGAAGCTATATTCTGAATGGGGAAGATGTAAGTAACCTCTCCCGGACTGAGTTGGCCCGTGTACGCGGAAAAGAACTCGGGTTTGTTTTCCAATCCTTTAATCTACTTCCCCGAATGTCAGCTATGGACAATGTAATGCTGCCATTGATGTACCGCCCAGACCGGCCTACAACCATTCCGCAGCGCAAAGAAATGGCCATGCAGGTTCTACAGAGTGTCGGTCTGGCGGAACGCGCCCACCACCTTCCGAGTGAGCTATCCGGTGGGCAGCAACAAAGGGTGGCGATCGCCCGCGTGCTGATCAATGAACCCATCCTGATACTGGCAGACGAGCCGACGGGGAACCTGGACACCAGGTCAAGCGAGGAGATCATGGGAATTCTGCATGATCTGCACGGCCGAGGCCGCACGATTGTTATGGTGACCCATGAGCCGGATGTCGCCGCTCATACCGAACGCATCCTTCACATCCGTGACGGTAAGCTGCATGCCGACGAAAAAAACGGGCACATGAATCCCAATAAGATCAAACAATCCATCAACAGTGAACCGCAGAAGATTTGAGGTGAAATATGAATTACGGTGAAATTGTACACACAGCCTGGAAAAGCATTCTTTCCAATAAGCTTAGGTCCATTTTGACCATGCTCGGTGTCATCATAGGTGTGGCAGCCGTTATCATGATGGTAGCCATTGGCGCGGGAACGGAAGCCACCATTTCAGAACAGATCAATGGTCTTGGTTCCAACTTGATCTTTATCAATGAATCATTCAACCGGGGAGGCCCCGGCGAAGGGCCATCCAACCAGAGCGGTGGTTTGAAATATTCTGATGTTGCCGCAATCCGCGACCAGGTTAAAGGAATCGCCGGCGTTTCCGTAGAGCAATCCGCCAGCAGCCTGACAGCAAAATTCAATGATGTCACACTGGAAGACCTGACACTTGTTGGTACTACACCGGATTTTTTAGCGGTGCGGGATGTTGAGATCGGCTCCGGCCGGTTCTTCACCGATGAAGAAGTCACAAAAGCTTCCAAAGTGGTTGTGCTCGGAAATACCGTTGCTCAAAACCTTTTTCCGGATGGCGATTCGATAGGCCAGGTGATCAGTATTGACAATGTCAACCTGACCGTTGTCGGGGTGCTCTCGCCAAAAGGGCTTGTCTCCGGAACCGACTATGACGCTCAGATCTACGGGCCCATTCAATTGGTTTTCAAAAAATTTACACCGTCGATGTTCGCCCGTATCGTGGGTGACCGTGTCCGCATGATTACCGTCTCTGTTGAAGACAGCGACAATATGCAAAATGTGATAAATCAAATCACCATTCTGTTGGCCAACCGACACAAAGTCAGTGATGATGAGTTGGATTTCTCCATTCGGACACAGAGTGACATTATTGAGACAGCCTCATCCACAACAGAATCTTTCAGAACGCTGCTGGCAGGCGTGGCAGGTGTATCACTGATCGTAGGTGGTATTGGCATCATGAACATCATGCTCGTCAGCGTTACCGAACGTACCCGTGAGATCGGTTTGCGCCAGGCAGTTGGCGCAACTCCGATGGATATTCGTGTCCAGTTTCTATCTGAAGCTCTGATGCTCAGTATCTTCGGAGGTATTCTGGGGGTGCTTGTTGGAGTGGGAGGTTCGTATATCTTTGGCAAGATTGGCGGTATGCGTACGGTAGTCCTCCCCTACTCCGTGTTCCTGTCATTCCTGTCTTCCGCATTGGTTGGTATCTTCTTCGGGTACGTTCCTGCAAAAAATGCCGCCGAATTAGATCCCATTGTCGCTTTACGGCACGAATAAGAACTTTGAAAGGATTATTCCTATGAAAAAAACTATCGTCATTACACTTGTTTTGATCCTAACTGGTGTGCTTGTCGCCTGCACAGCCATATCCGGACAGGCAGGCGCGCCCGCGGGGAGTCCCGGTGGTGAGCCGCCCGCAGGCGCTCCCGGGCAGGCTCCTTCGGGAAGCAGCACCACTCAGGCTCAAACAATGCCGGTGGAGTCTGTTGTCGGTATTGGCATTATCAAACTCGAAGAGACTGAAGACGCGATCGATGCTGAGACAGCCGCCAATTTGCTGCCGCTTTTTAAAGCGCTAAAAGCATTGAGCACCAACAGCAATACGACAGTGACTGAAATAAATTCATTAAATACGCAAATAAAAAACTCACTGACTGCCGATCAGTTGACTGCCATTGAAAGTTTGAAAATCACCTCAACCGATGTAACAAAAATGTTACAGGAAAATGGTTTGATATCTTCCTCATCGGCGTCATCAGGTTCAAGTTCGTCCAGCAATCGAAATAATGGTGGTTTTGGAGGCCCGCCGGATGGAGGTATGATGATGATGGCAGCCGGTAACACTTCAAGCAGCAATAAAACCCAGGCTACCCCCAATGCTGTTGCCGCATTGACTTCCTCGCGCAAATCGGCCGGCGGATATAACCTGACATTCGCTGATATCATAATCAAATTGCTGGAAACTAAAATCACAAAATAAGATCTTTATCGGAAAAACGCCTGTCCTGATGGACAGGCGTTTTTTTATGTAATTCTTATGTAATTCTTAAGACAATCCGGACTCTATGTGGTTAAATTAGTAAGGTAAACAGACGATAATGTCATAGTGTAAAGATAGCTCTTTATTGTGACTAAAGGAACTCGAAGTTGTTTCAGGTTTCAGGTAAACAGATATTACGGATATCCTTTACCCGTTTGAGAATGTGTGCATTGGCAGGCTTTACCTGCCGGGAAAAATATGATCACTAAAAACAATTTACTGGGCATTTTTAGAGAAAAACAGGTTACCCGTAAGTTTAGATCCTGTCCATCCAGTGCGAAAGTCGAAGAGAAGGCATCTTCGGAGGTTGATTTTGCGTCAATTATCAAACTGGATGATGTGATTAAGCTATATGAAACACCTGCCGGTTCGTTCCGGGCTTTAAAGGGTGTTACCCTGGATATTGAAAAGAACGAATTCCTGTGTATTGTCGGAAAATCCGGAGCAGGAAAGACAACCCTGTTGAATATGATCACCGGCGTTGATTCAATTTCGTCCGGCAAAGTATGTGTCAACGGAACATCTGTCCATGAGATGTCGGAGGATGAACAGGCTCTCTGGCGTGGGTTGAACCTTGGGATCATCTATCAGTCATTTGAACTGATGCCCATGCTTACGCTGCTTGAAAATGTAATGCTCCCCATGGATTTTTGTCAGCTCTATTCCCGCGGCAAAAGCCGTAACCGCGCGAAAGAGTTATTGGAAATGGTCGAACTGGACGGTCACATAAACAAACTTCCCGGCGCCATTTCCGGCGGACAGCAACAGCGGGTGGCAATTGCCCGAGCTCTGGCTAATGATCCGTCATTGATCATTGCCGATGAACCGACTGGCC
>CAYQTY010000019.1:16137-18986 GCA_964420535.1 uncultured Leptolinea sp.
TGGATTCTACGACAGCGGAAACAATCCTCGACATTTTCGACCGTCTAGTCAAAGATGGCAAGACCATTGTCATGGTCACCCATGATTCCAGCGCTGCGCAACGCGCCAATCGTGTTCTGGAAATCGCGGACGGAGAATTGGTAGCCGGTGACGGCAGCCAGATCACCATGAAATCTATCGTGGCCACGGCTTAAGGGAGATAATCAAAGGTACATGCCGCCTCCCCGATTGCCATCCATTCAATTGCCTGTTCAAAAAAAGCCACCGGAAAAATCGGAGAAAAGGGCTAAACCCGATTCTTCTGCCGCGCAGCAGGATATCCATCAGCCTTTGATCGAGATGAGGGGTATCCACAAAGTGTATAAAACCCACGCGGGTGAATTCACCGCGCTGAAAGAGATCAACGCGGATTTCTATCCCGGGCAATTTGTCAGCATTATCGGCAAATCCGGAAGCGGAAAGTCAACCCTATTAAACATGATCACCGGGATTGACCGTCCATCTGCCGGGAAAATCCAAATTGGCGACACCTTTCTGCAGAATTTGACTGAGAGTCAATTTTCAGAATGGCGGGGTAAGAATCTGGGCATTGTTTTTCAATTCTTTCAGTTGTTGCCAATGCTGTCTCTGCTGGAAAATACCATCCTTCCCATGGACTTTTGCCGGATGTACACACCGCCGGAACGGGAATCCCGGGCACGTGAGTTGCTCAACATGGTCGGTCTGGGAGACTTCGTGGAAAAACTTCCCGCCGCAGTTTCCGGTGGACAGGTTCAATGTGCGGCTATCGCCCGCGCTTTAGCCAACGATCCTCCCATCATTGTGGCCGATGAACCTACCGGAAATCTTGATTCAAAAACCGCCGATATGGTCTTGAACTTGATCGACGAATTGGTAAAACAAGGAAAGACAGTCCTCGTTGTCACACACGATGAAGCCGTTGCACGTCACGCCTCCCGCACACTCGTGATTTGTGATGGCGAACTGGTTGACGAAGATATCTCCAGAACCCTTCCGCACATATCTCACAGGTCAATGTTGATGATCGCCAATCAATCAGTAGATTTCTCCCGAAATCATGGTGAAGAATTGTTTTCCCGCGAGTCAGAAATACCCGGTTTGGTGGTGGTAGTCGATGGTAGTCTGGATATCCGCAATTCTGATGGCAAAAAATCAGGAACTATCAAAACAGGCTCTGTTTTTTCCGGGCAGTATCTTCGGAAATCCATCTCCTCCGGCAAGGTATTGTCTGGAGGTTCACAGATACCGGTACGGCTGAAAGTGCTTTCTAGCGACAACTTACAAACGATCAAAACCCAGTCCAGAAGCTTCCGGGCTTTTATCGAAAAATTAGAAGAAAACGGTACGATTTTTATTGACGAAAAGATGGAGTCCCGGGGATGAGGCCGCGCTGGCAGAAGGTCTTTTCCGATCTCTGGGGCAACAAGACACGGTCGTTCCTTGTGGTCGCTTCTATTGCTGTGGGCCTGTATGCCGTCGGGATCATTGCCAGCGTGAACGAGATACTGGTGGAAGATATGCGCAACGGGTACAGGGCGGTCAACCCGGCTAACCTTAACATCTCAATACCCGGGTTCTCGGATTCCCTGATTGAAAAAATCCGCGAACTACCGTATGTGGGCAAAGTTGAAGGCCGTAAACATATGGTTCTTCGGTATAAAAACAAATACGGTGAATGGGACCGGCTCGAAGTTCAGGCAGTTCCACAGATAGACGAAATGTCCATCAACATGGTCAAGCCTTTGGAGGGAATATGGCCTCCGGATTACCGTGAGATCGCCATTGACGCCAGTGACCGGAAAGACGTGGCTGCCGAACTGGGAGACATGATTGAAATCCAGTTACCCTCCGGTAAAATTCGCGAGCTCAAACTCACCGGTATTGTGCACGATCAAACCATCGGTGCGACCGGTGGAGGCGGAGGGTACTTCATCGCGCCAGTGAACGCGTATATCACCACACATACGCTTGACTGGCTGGAACAATCTTCCATCTATAATGTTCTATTGGTAACCACAACAACCGGCCAGACAGACGAAAACACTTTGAAAACAATTTCGGCTGATATCAACAAAGAAATTGAAGATGGCGGTTATGTGATCTCTTCCACAGTGATCCGCACTTCTACCAGCCACCCCAATTCTGTGTATATTGATGCCATATCCGGCGTTTTATTCGCACTCGGTCTGCTGGTGGTCTTTCTCAGCGGGTTTCTGATCACCAATACGCTATCGGCACTGATGAGCCAGCAGATCAAACAGATAGGTGTAATGAAAACCGTTGGAGCCCGCCGTTCATCGATTATTGGGATCTACATGGTTCTGATCGCGTTATACGGCGCCATTGCTCTGGCGATATCCATTCCGGCCGCGAACTGGTCTGCGTTTGGATTGGCAAATTTAGTCTCGAGCACCGTCAACTTTGACGTGCAAGGATACCGGTTTTTCGTCAGGACGCTCATTCTTCAGGCTGGTATCGCCTTGATCGTTCCACAGGCTGCCGCCTTTTTCCCGATCTACCGCGGCGCGAAGATAAAGACTGTTCTGGCTATCAGCGGGGGGCAAAATTCTACCTCTGAAGACCGCCAGGGCTGGCTTGACCGCCGCCTCAACCAGATCAATGCCATCTCCCATCCATTGAAAATATCTTTGCGGAATACCTTCCGGCATAAAGGCAGATTGGCGTTGACGTTGTTCACATTAACTCTGGGTGGAGCCACATTCATCGCCACATTCAATGTTCAGGGTGCCCTGACCTTGTATATGAAACGGGTTAGCAAGTATTTCGTGGCGGATGTCAGCATGACCATGAGTAAGTTCTACCGGATT
>CAYQTY010000019.1:18996-19845 GCA_964420535.1 uncultured Leptolinea sp.
GACCAGGTACAGCATGACCTGGCAACAATCCCTGGTGTCGGCGTAGTGGAAGGTTGGACCTTCGCTCAGTGTGAAGTGATGGAAGCTGGGGACAAACCCGGGGAATCTGTCGAAATGCTGGGCGTGGATCCTCAAAGCAGCTTGATCACGCCAATACTGATCAAAGGCCGGTGGATCATCCCGGGTGACGAGAACGCCATTGTGCTGAGTGAACGTTTCCTTTCAGCTTACCCTGACCTGAAGACGGGTGACACTCTCAACTTGAGGGTGAACGGTAAGAAAAGTGAGTGGATCGTAGTCGGCTTCTTTCAGCTGGCCGGAAAAAGCACCGGTTTTCGAGCCTACGCCAACTACGATTATCTGTCCCACTTCATCGGCAGCCCGGGAAAAGCCATATCCTTTCAGATCAGTTCCAGTACACCCAACCTGACGTTGGAAGAGCAACGCCAATTTGGCAAACTGATCGAGTCAACCATGCGCCCGCGCGGATATGAGATTGCCAGTATAAACGCCGGTCTATTCGCGCTCAGTTCCAGTACAGAAGGTTTGAATATTCTGACCGTCGTACTGGTATTCATGGCTTTCCTTACCGCCCTGGTTGGCGCCATTGGCCTAATGGGAACCATGAGTATGAATGTGATGGACCGCACCCGCGAAATCGGCATTATGCGGGCGATAGGCGCCTCTGACCGTACAGTGATGTCACTGGTTCTGGTGGAAGGTCTTTTAATTGGTATGATCAGTTGGCTGCTGGGATCGCTCTTGTCTTTCCCGATCAGCAACTGGTTAAATGAAATCTTAAGCCGTGCCATTTTTGACGCCCCATCCATTCTTTCTATAACACCGGTC
>CAYQTY010000020.1:0-19783 GCA_964420535.1 uncultured Leptolinea sp.
GGATCTAAATTGAAAAACGGGTAACCGGATGCCGATTGACACCCGGTTACTTGCTAGAAATTCCTCAATTAGGGAATAATAATAAATTAGCAGTCTTCACCGAAATCTTTAATGAAAGCTTTCTGAAGGTTATCCGCCCACGGGCTGACAGTCTGCAATTTTCCGAAGAAGAAACGCAGTACCGGCGGTTCTTCCATGAATTTCAACCCGCCCACCAGGTCACGGTGGTTGTGCAGCCAGGCGATGCGGTCAGCCGCGTAATCCAACTGGCTCATGGTGTACACCCGGCGCGGAACCGCCAGGCGGGCCAGTTCGAGGTCGGACATTACATCGTTGCCATGAGCGTCGCGATCGGTGGAGATTGTGCCGCGTTCCATACTGCGAATACCGGAAACCAGATAGATAGCCGCGGCCAAGGCTCCGGCAGGGTATTCCGGTTGAGGAATGTGCGGAAGGAAGCGGCGCGCATCAACGTGACAGGCCAGTCCGCCCGCCGGGGTTACCACCGGCACGCCCTTCTCATCCAACCGGTTGACAAAGTATTCAATAAAATCCGCGCCGCTGCTGGCCACTTCCTGCTCAGTCATCTCGCGAAGTCCCACAGCCATGGCTTCAATCTCTTTGGTCGACATACCGCCATACGTGGCGAACCCTTCATATACAGGCAGCCAGGGAAGGATCTGGTCATAGAATTTCTTCTGATTGGTGGCGATCATACCTCCCCGTACCGCGGCGCTCTTGCGGCCGGACATATAGAAAATATCTACATACTTCATCAAATCTTTGAGGATCTCTTTAATCGAACGGCCGTCATACCCTTTTTCGCGGCTCTGAATGAAATAGGCATTTTCGGAGATCAGGCTGCCGTCAAATACCAGCGGGATCTTGTGCCTGGATGCCAGGTCTTTGACCTTGCGCAAATTGTCCAGTGAAAAAGGCTGTCCGCCGATCAGGTTTGTGGTGGCTTCCATACGCACATACGCGATCTTCTCCGCGCCATAGGTTTTGATGGCATCTTCAAATTTTTGAAGGTCCATATTGCCTTTGAAGGGTTTGTCACTATCGGTGACCAGCGCGTCATCGGTGAATATTTCTAACACTTTACCGCCCACCTGTTCCACATGCGCTTTTGATGTGGTGAAGTGGTAGTTCATCAGCACCACATCGCCCGGTTTGATGAACGATTTAGCCAGCAAATGCTCCGCCGCACGCCCCTGATGTGCCGGGATCACATAGTCAAATCCGAAGACATCTTTCACGGCATCAGTCAGCCGGTAAAAACTTTCGCTTCCGGCATAAGCGTCATCGGCACGCATCATGGCCGCGAGCTGGTTGTCACTCATGGCGTTGGTGCCGCTGTCAGTCAACATATCCAGAAATACATCGCGCGTACGTAAAAGGAATGTGTTGTATCCCGCTTCCTTAATGGCTGCCGCGCGCCGTTTGATCGGAGGCAGTTGTGTGCTTTGCACAATACGGATCTTGTGCATTTCAATGGGAATGGATCGTCCGTCTGACAATTGAATCTTCATTGTTGTTCCTCCTGAGGGATAAATAAAAATATCTCCGCCGCGCCATAGTGCGCGGGAGTTGGATGTGAAAAAGGCGCGTCTCCAGCCCATTCAGGGCCGGAGCGCGCCTAAACGTACAAGTACTGTTTTATGCCAAAGAGGGGATTACATCGTGTGGGGGAAATAACAAAACACCATGAGACTTCAATTTGCTGAAAAATTATAACATCTACATTAATAATAACCGGCAAAATTTAATGAAACCCTGCTCTATCGTAGTTATAATGAAACTAACAGAGTGTTTCCTCTGCCGTTCAAATTCAAAAGGAGGTGTTCTATGACCACCATCACCATCTCCAGAGATTTTGGCAGCGAGGGGGATAATGTAGCCAGGCGTGTCGCGGAAGACCTGGGCTATCATTTTGTCGATAAAGAGATCATCGGTGACCTGCTGGGGAATTACGGTTTTGTCGAATTCGACAGGGAATATGATTCGTTGATGGGATTCTGGGCCAAATTTGACGCGCAGCGTGACAAACGTCGCGATAACATGGTGGAAATGTTGAACCGTGTCCTCGAAGCCCTGGCCGTCCATGGGAACACCGTAATTCTAGGGCGCAGCGGGTTTTCGGTATTGGCGGGATATGCTGATGCCTTCCATGTCCGCCTGCAGGAACCATTCGCGGTAAGGGCCAGGCGCATGATGAGAAACAGTAACCTTACCCATGTAGAAGCGTCTCTGGTTTGCGAAGACGGTGACAAAATCCGCGCAGATTTTGTCCGCGAATATTACGGTATAACCTGGGACGCGGCTCACGCGTTTGACCTGGTCATCAACCTCGAAAAAATTGTCCCCGATCAGGCTGTGGGTTATATTACCAGCGCCATAAAAGCGTACGAACTGGTCTCAATAAAAGGCAAACCGACAACTGGTATGCTGGAGGTTGACCCTGTTTTGACGCGGGCTGTGAACGAAATTTTAGGCTGCGCGGTCGACCATAGGGAACTGTCACCCGATTACCTGGTTCACGCCTGATAGCAGATATCGAGTTCCAATCCGGGCAGCCGGTAAATTCGGGTTGTTGTATCTATTTCATTGACGAACGCCGGATAATGATTTCAGCTACAATACTCCTATGATTTCTGAGGCAATACCCGGTTTGATCGCCAGCCTGTATGGTTTAGACAGCGCTGTGAATGTTGAAGGGCGCCTGCAGGAGATCATGCAAAGGTACAGGGGGAATATCCATAGACCGGTAGATACAGGATTATCGGAACGGGATTGTATGTTGATCACCTATGGTGACCAGGTTCAAGCACCCGGCCAACCCCACTTGAAAACGCTCGATGACTTCTGCCGTACGCACCTTTCCGGATTGATCAGCTCTGTTCACATCCTGCCTTTCTATCCCTGGTCTTCCGATGACGGATTTTCGGTGAAAGATTATCGGGCTATTGATCCAGCGCTCGGTGACTGGCCGGATGTGGAACAATTGGGGGCATCTTTCCGCCTCATGTTTGACGCGGTGATCAATCATGTTTCGGCACAGGGAGCCTGGTTTCAGGCATTCCTGCGGGATGAAATCCCCTACCGTGATTACTTCATGATTGTAGATGGCAGCCCTGATCTCTCCAACGTTATTCGTCCGCGCGCGCTCCCCCTGTTGACGAAATTTCAAACCCCATCAGGGCCACGCCGGGTGTGGACGACATTCAGCGCGGACCAGGTTGACCTCGACTTTCATAATCCGGACGTATTGCTCGAAATCGTTGACATACTTCTCGGGTACGCGTCTCACGGGGCACAATTTATCCGGCTGGATGCCATTGCCTTCCTCTGGAAGGAACCGGGAACCACCTGCCTACACCTGCCCCAGACCCACGCCGTTGTCCGGCTGTTGCGGGCGATTCTGGAAGAAATAGCCCCTCATGTGCGGATCATCACCGAAACGAATGTACCCCATACGGAAAACATCTCCTATTTCGGCGATGGGACGAATGAAGCCCACCTGGTGTATAACTTTGCCCTGCCCCCGTTGGTAATGCATACCATTCGTACCGGAGACGCGTCCGCGCTAACAAATTGGGCATCAACGTTGACCCTGCCCTCCGGTAATACAACCTTCTTCAACTTCCTTGCCTCGCATGACGGGATTGGCCTGAACCCGGTTCGCGGTATTCTCTCACAGCAGGAAATTGACGGCCTGGTTCAGCAAACACTGGACCACGGCGGTTTGATCTCGTATAAAGATAATCCGGATGGAACGCAAAGCCCGTATGAAATGAACATCAACTACTTTGACGCGCTTTCCAATCCACAGGGTGATGAACCGGTGAAGATACAGGTTGACCGTTTCATGGCTTCGCAGGCCATCATGCTTTCTCTCCGGGGAATGCCCGGGATTTACTTCCACAGCCTGTTCGGGTCGCGCGGCTGGAAGGATGGTGTTCAGCAAACCGGACGCAACAGAAGCATCAACCGCCAAAAACTCGAGCTGGATAACCTTGAAGACGAACTGGCCGATCTGTCATTTTTACGATCCATGGTGTTTTCCCGCTATACAGAACGCATTCACCGCCGGGCATCTTCACCGGCGTTCAATCCGTACGGCACTCAGGAAGTTCTGGATCACGGAAAAAGCATTTTTGCCATCAAGCGGACGTCACCGGACGGGAAGCACAGCGCCATCTGCCTGCAAAATGTAACCAATCAGGCGCAAACTTCCGGCCGGTATCATCTTTCACCGTACCAATCTCTGTGGATCATTAAATAAAAGAGAAAATCAATAACAATCGGCTCTTTTTTGGTAAAATCACCCGCATGATTACGGATTGAGTTTCTTTGCCATAGGCTCGGCTGACCACGATGGTTGGGGGAACCATTTTTCGTTTACCGCTTCGCAGTCCATAACGGTTTGTACAGAATTCATATCGACATACTTCTCTGAAATCAGGGTTCCATGAATTTTGTTCAGGGAAGTCTATTTTGATGTAAATCTGCCGAGATTGATCAGGATAATGATCCGGGATGTTTGCAGGAGTTGATTTTGGCAACAGTAATTCATCCATTGGAATATTTCGGGATTTCCAATCCCGTACCAGGTGAAAAATTGAGGTATGGCTATGAGTGAAATTGAAGTGAAAAAAACATTCGGCAACAGGCGCACGTTCGCGATCATCTCGCACCCTGACGCAGGCAAAACCACGCTGACAGAAAAAATGCTGCTATATGGTAACGCAATCGAACTGGCCGGCAATGTCCGCGCCCGGCAAAATCAACGCACAACCCGCTCAGACTGGATGGAGATGGAACGTGAACGCGGGATTTCCATTTCGTCCACGATCCTGCAATTTCCCTACAACGACCGGGTGATCAATCTGCTGGATACTCCGGGCCACCAGGATTTTTCAGAAGACACCTTCCGTACCCTCGCCGCGGTAGACAGCGCAGTGATGGTGCTTGACGCCGCCAAAGGTATTGAACCCCAGACCCGCCGGTTGTTTGACGTCTGCCGCAAGCGCGGCATCCCGATTTTTACCTTTATCAATAAACTTGACCGCCCTTCCCGTCCGCCGCTGGAACTGCTGGATGAGATCGAAGCAGTCCTTGGTATGCAGCCCGTCCCCATGAACTGGCCGGTGGGCGACGGCGTGGACTTTATGGGTGTGTATGACCGCTTTAAAAAAGGCCTTTACCTGTACGAACGCACTGACCGCAATGAACGCATGGCCCATGAAGAGTTCATCCCGCTGGATGCCCTGCTCTCCAGCGGTAAGTTGAAACCATCCCTGTCCTCCCGTTTAGCCTCGGATATCGAATTGCTGGATGGACTGGACATCAAATTCGAATTGGAAAAATTATATTCAGAAGAACAGACCCCGGTTTTCTTTGGCAGCGCGCTGACCAACTTTGGCGTCCGCCTTTTCCTCGAATCGTTCGTGGAACTGGCGCCCCAACCACAACCGTATGAAAGCGACAAAGGTTTGATCGATCCGGGTGAGGATTATTTCTCCGGTTTCATTTTCAAGATCCAGGCAAACATGAACCCGAAACACCGTGACAGTGTCGCCTTTCTGCGTATTTGTTCCGGCAAATTTGAACGTGGTATGGAAGTAGTCCATTCACAATCGGGAAAACTTCAGCGGTTGCAGCGGCCGTATAAATTGTTTGCCAATGAACGGGAGATCATCGAAGAAGCCTACCCGGGTGACGTACTCGGCATCCCCAATACCGGTGACCTGGCCATCGGCGACACCCTGACTGCTGCCAAACCGTTTAAATTTCCCCCGCTGCCCCGTTTTCACCCCGAATATTTTGCCGTCATCCGAAACGCGGATATTGGCAAACAAAAACAATTCCTCAAAGGGTTGCGTCAACTGGAAGCGGAAGGCGCGGTACAGGTCCTTCACAATATTGATGCCTTCAAACGTGAGCCGGTGCTGGCGGTGGTCGGCCAGCTTCAGTTTGATGTAGTGCAGGCAAGGCTGAAAACGGAATACTCACTGGACACATCCATTGAACAGCTATCCTACGAACTGGCACGCTGGATCACCGGACCGGAAAGCACCATCCTGAAAATCTCCGAACGCTCCGGTGTGCACGTCTACCAGGATTTTGACAGCAATTATGTGGCATTGTTCAATGAACCGTTCTACCTGAAATATACCCAGGAAAAATTCCCCGAATTGCAGTTCACTTCGCTTAATTAGCCCGGCTACTGATTTCACTACGCGTGATTGAACTCTCCGTCATTGTCTGATGGGGAGTTTTTCTATCGTATACCGATTGCATAGACAGATCTGATACCTCTCGGTATATATGTCATAATTTGACATATATCGACTTTATCATTTCATTGGAAGGTACAAATGCCAACAACCGCCACCCGCCTGATCACCCTAATTCTCATGCTCCAGCGTAAACCCGGTCAGAAAGCCGCCGACCTGGCCAGTCAGCTTGGTGTTTCTGTTCGCACTCTGCACCGCTATTTTGGTATGCTGGATGAAATGGGCGTGCCGGTCTACGCGGAACGCGGGCCGTATGGCGGATTTTCACTGGTTCCCGGATATAAACTTCCGCCTCTGATCTTTACTCCGGAAGAGGCTGTGGTTCTATCGCTGGGTACCGGCCTGGTTCGAGAGATGTGGGGACAAACCTTCTTTGATGCCGCCCAGGGCGCCCGGGCGAAGTTGATGAATGTGCTGCCGGCGGAACAACGCCAGGAGGTCAACTGGGCGGAGAACACGCTGGTGACCACCGGCATTAACCGCGCTGACATGCAGATGCTCGTCCCGCGGTTGGATACTCTGCGCACGGCCGCCCGCTGCAGTCAACGGATCAGCATGACTTACCAGAGCGGCCGCAATCCGGACGGAGAGCAAAGGGAAGTGGATACGTACGGCCTCTTCCACCGCTCCGGCTGGTGGTACGCGGTGGGTTTCTGTCATTTGCGGAATGAAGTGCGCACCTTCCGCGTAGACAGGATCCAGGAGATAACCCTCACCAGCCGCACCTTTGCCCGCCCTGAAGATTTTGATTTCCGCGCGTATATCGCCAAAGACTGGCAGGATGTACCCGGCACTCAGGTGAAAATGGAATTCTCACCCCGTATGGCCCACCTGGCGCAATACGCGAGGGGGTACTGGGAAACCATGGAAGACCATCCTGGCGGTTCGGTGACTGTCACTTTCAATGCGCCTGATGTGTACGCAGCCACCAGCCACGCGCTGTCGTACGGACCTGGCGTCACCGTGCTGGATCCGCCGGAAGTCCGCCGGATGGTCAAAGAATGGGCCGGGGCAATCACCGGTTTATATGGCAGTGAACCGGCTCCGGGTGCGATGGATGATAAGAATAACAATCAAAATGGAGATATGGAATGAAACGCAAAATAGTGATCATTTCCGGGATCGCAGTGATCCTGTTGCTGGCCGCCGGAGCCTTTGGATTCTGGTGGATGACTCAGCAGCCGTTGTATACTCCCGGCATGGTTCGAGCCGGTCAAAACCTGCGTGCGCCTCTTACGCCTCCCGCCGGGCAGTCTGACCCTGAATACTGGCAGGTGGAAGATGACATCAAGCTGTACCATTTTGCCGAAGGTACCGGCCGCAATGTTCTCATTGTCCACGGCGGTCCGGGCATGCCTTTCCGCGAACCGATGGCCGGTTTGGCACCTCTGACCGGTACATACCGCTTCAATTATTACGACCAGCGCGGCTGCGGCAAGTCTACCCGCCCTATCGATACATTCACGTCACAGAACATGTATGAGAACATGACAACGCTGGATAAAACTCTCGGGTTGGGCGCGCAGATCGCCGATATCGAGCGGATCCGGCAGACCCTCGGCGAGGAAAAATTGATCCTCATCGGGCATTCGTGGGGCGGGTTTTTGGCTTCACTGTACGCGGCAGAATTCCCGGATCATGTGGAAAAGCTGGTGCTGATCTCTCCGGCAAATTCACTGGTGATGCCCCAGCCTGACGCCGATAGCGACCTTTTCACCAGCGTGCGCGCCAAACTGCCGGAAAACAGGGTGGCAGAGTATGACGCCTTTATGAAGGATTACATGGACTTCAACAAATTGTTCACCCGTTCCGAGCAGGACCTGATCAATATGGACGCGAAATTCGGTGAATATTACATCTCCGTTGTGAATTTGACCGAAGATACATCAATTGATCAAGGCGAACCGGGCGGATGGATGACCTGGGGGATGTACGTCAGCATGGGGCAGCGCCATGACTACCGGGACTTGATGCGGAAAGTCACCGTGCCGGTATTGGTTATTCACGGCTCGGATGATCTGCAAAGTGAAAAAGCCAGCCGTCTGTACAGCGATACCTTCCCAAACGCGCAGTTTGCCGCAATTCAGGGCGTGGGGCATTTCTCCTTTCAGGAGAAACCGGAAGAGTTCAGTGCAATAGTGACAGAGTTCCTACAGGCAAAATAGCGATTACAAAAACACCGGCCGGATTTCTCCAGCCGGTGTTTTTGAAAGTGTTATTTTCCGCCCGCCCCAAAGAGCCGGTCAAGAAATGACGTGCGTTTCTCTTTTGACCGCGTATCATCGTCATTGGATTCTTCGATACTGGCGTTGTTCAGATTGGTATTGCTCATTTTCGCGCCGCGCAGGATAACGCCCTTCATATCGGCGTTCGTCAGGTCGGCACCAGTCAGGTCGGCATTGGTAAGGTTGGCGCCTTTCAGCACCGCATTCTTCAGGTCGGCCTGCCGCAAATCGGCGCCTGCCAGGTTGACGACTGTCATATCAGCGCCCATCAGGTTGGCGTTTGTCAGGATGGTCTTTTCCATATTGGCGCCGATCAGGTTGGCATCCATCAGGTTGACATCCGCCATGTTCGCGCCGCTGAAATCCGTGCCGATCAGGTTGGCGCGCATAAGGTACGCGCCTTTCAGGTTGGCCGAAGTCAACGCGGCATGCACCATTTTTACACCCCACAGGTTGGCGTCTGCCATATTGGCATTGCGCAAATTGATGCCAGCCAGGTCGGCGCCTTTTAAAGAAACCGGTTTTAACGGGCTGGATTCGTCCAGGATCTCCCGTACCGAATGTCCTTCAAATTGAAAATCTTGAGGTTCTTTCAGTTCCCGCATTGTTCGTCTCCTTCAGGCTCCCCTGGTTGTGGCGATACACCAATTATAGTGGGTTTAAGGCAATCGTATAAATGGCAGACTATCACTCTATAGCGATTCATTAGTCACCAGTTCCGCTTCGCGCGCGGTCATGCCAGGCAAAAGGTAGATAGAGCAAAAGGCATAGCCCGATCCCAATTATCTCCATCCAGATCAGGTAGTACGGATGGGGTCCCAGATAATCCAACGGGCTCGGGGTGGGGAGTTTCCCCTGTGTATACAGGTAGTTGCTGCCGATCTTGTTATTGACAAGTGCGCAAAACGCCCAGAATATATTGGTGATTGTCACCACCCGTGGAAAGTATTTCCATGAGGGGCGGAAACCTTCGACTAGGGTCATATAAACAATGGCGATAATAATTGCCCCGTGCAACGTGAAGAACTCGATGAACCGGAAATGAGGAAATCCGTATTGCATCAAATCGGGTGTCAACAGCGCCATCGAAGCCCCGATCAGCCCCATGAAGTACGCCCACTCGTAATAGCGCGGGCTGCGCCAGATCAGCAGCAGCGGCATCGTCCATGAGGTGACGCTGCACAGCCACAGCGGCAGCATTCCCTGTATCGTCCAGGCGCCAATGACCCACATCCATACCTGCCAGGAACTTTCGCACAGGTAGATGACGGTAAACAAAATCCACCGGGTGACAGTCCTCCCTTTGTCCGTCCAACGCCGGCGGAACACGGCGATCAGGATACAAATCAGCAGTATCAGCCCGAGGGCAGCGACATGTTCACTCCCGAACAGGATGAACGCACCTCCGGTATAGTCGCGGGCGAAGAGACCGCTATTCATAGTGCCAGTCCCTTTGCCCGTGCCAAAGCTCAGTATCCCCCGGTCCCAGCGATCAGCCGGAATCCATTAGATACAGCCTTCACCTGAAGGTCTGCCAGCCGGTTAAGTACCAGATCAGCCCCGGCATTCAAGAGAACCTTCCGGCTATGTGTAGAGGCAATAGCCACCACCCGCATCCCGGCCGCTTTCGCGGATTGAATGCCTGCCGGCGCGTCTTCAACCACCAGGCAGCGTTCCGGTGATACACCGGCTTTTGTCGCTCCGGCCAGATACGGTTCAGGTGACGGTTTCCCCTCTTGTACGTCATCGGCGGTGACAAGCAGGCGGGGGACAGGCAATCCGGCTTTACCCATGCGGATCATTACCAGCTCATGCCGCCCGGATGTAACCACCACCCAGGCTCCATCAGGAAGGGATGAGAGCAATGGCAGAGCACCGTCAAACGCAGTGACGCCTTCTGAATCAGTCAATTCCTGTTGAAAGAACAGTTCGGCTTCCGCTTTCACGTCAAGGTGGGGTGCCACCAGCCGGATGGTCTCCACGGAACGTAGTCCATGCGCCACGCGTTCGATCTCGCGAATATCCACCCCATGCCGGCCGGCCCAGCTATTCCAGATACGCAGAATGGCAGCCGTGGAATCAATCAAAACGCCGTCGAGATCGAAGAGGATCGCGTCACACGGTAATTGTTCAACAAAAGAGGTCATTGATTATGGTATTTTCCGTATATGGTGAGTTGAATTCCAGATTAAATCTTACCCGAAAAGCAAACCCGGCTGCCTTCAAATCATGACGAAAGCACCCGCTCTCCTTTGATCAACGACCAGTGGTTATGCACGATCCGCCAGCGGTTTTCCAACTTCACATATACTTCGGTACAGTTCCACGGTATCCGCTGGAGGATCGATCCATCCGGTTTGAGTGTAGTAGAGAAGAAGCGGTAGGTCAAAACAGCCGTATCGTCAAGCACCTGTACCATCGGGGCAATGAATTCCTGCACATCGTAATGGATCTTGCCCTCTCGGGCTTTGTACTCCGCCGTTATGGCTTCCAGCCCGTTGATTCGGGCCGGAGTTCCCGAGTCCATATAGGTGATGCCCGGGGTATAAAGCTCAACAAAGCCGCCCGGATCCCCTTTCCGCCAGCGTTCCATGGCGGCCGATTCCAGTCCTATGAGTTCATTGAGAGCGCCGGTGAATGTTACCGGGGTCATTTCGACCGGGAGGGGAATTTCAAGTTTATCCGGCAGGCGGTGGTTAACGAACGACCAGTGGGTATGCACGATCTGCCAGTCAACCGCGCGTTTGAAATACACTTCGGTGGTATTCCACAGCATCTGACCTACTTCGGAACCATTTGGATCGAGAACCCTGGAGCGGTAGTTGTAGGAGAGCACGGCTGTGTTTCCAAAGAAAACCACCTTTGGATCTAGAAATTCTGAAACCTGATAATTGATATTCCCTTCCGCCTGCTTCAGGTAGGTTCTATATTCAGCCATCCCAACAACTGGTGTAGACAGGAAAGGATCAAAATAGGTGATATCCTCGGTACTGATGTCCGTCCAGCCCCACGGGTCTCCCCTTCGCCAGCGTTCCATGGCGGCATTTTCTATTGTCAAAATTTTATTCGCGTCCATGGTCATTACCCTCCAGCCTAAATAATTAGTACGTATTTTCTATTATAGCAGATTATAATTACCCTATCAGACTTGATTTAAGTGTTTATCTAAGGAGAGACCGCCATGGCAAAATTCGCGAAACGTATTTCCAATATGCAGGCATCCGCTGACGTTATCCGCCAGTTATTTGAAGCCATGGGCGATCCGGAAACCATATCCTTCGGCGGCGGCGCTCCCGCGCGCGAAGCCCTGCCCGTAGAAAAAATCCACGACATCGCGAGCGAGGTTCTCACCCGCGAGAAACGCGGCATCCAGGCATTACAGTACGGAAATCCGATGGGCGTGCCGGATCTGCGAAAGGCGGTCATCGAGCGGCTGCTGGCACCAAAGGGACTGAAAGCCGTAATGGATGAAGTGTTGATCGTCTCCGGCGGCATCGAGAGCATGAACCTGGTCAGCCAGTTGTTCCTGGAACCCGGCGACGTGGTGCTGGTGGAAGCTCCCACCTTCGTACAGGCGGTGCAGATTTTCCAGCTATTCGAGGCAAAAGTGATCGCCTGCGAAACTGACAACAACGGGCTGGTGATCGAGGATGTGGAAGCAAAGATCAGGCAGTATTCCCCGAAGATGGTCTACGTGATCCCCACCTTCCAGAACCCCAGCGGCCGCACCACCAGTCTGGAACGCCGCAAGGCGCTCGCTGAACTCGGAAGCCGCTATGACGTGATGATCCTCGAAGACGACCCGTACAGTGAGATGCGCTACAGCGGCGAGCCGCTGCCCCCTGTCAAATCGTTTGATAAAACCGGGAATACCATCTTTGTCAACAGCTTCTCAAAAATATTTTCACCCGGCAGCCGGTTGGGATATATCTACGCGAAAGAAGAGATCATCCACAGAATTTATGACGTCAAAACAGCCACCAATTCACACGCTAGTGTGCTGGCACAGGTGATCTGCGCTGAGTTCTTCAACCGCGGGCTGTACGAACCGCACCTCAAAATGATCCGTGATATCCACCGCGAACGCCGTGACGTGATGATGGACTGCGTCAGAACCATGCTGCCTCCCGAGATCAAATCAGTGTATCCGGATGGCGGTCTGTTCACATGGGTGGAATTGCCGCAGCACGTCAACACTACCGCCCTGCTGGTTGACGCCCACGCGCAAAAAGTAGCCTATGTTCCCGGCCGTGAATTCTTTGTGGTAGACAAAGATGCTCATGACAACTGCATGCGTATCAGCTTTGGTGGTGTGGAGCCGGAGAAGATCCGCATTGGTATGGACCGGCTGGCCGGGGTGATCAAAGTAAAGCTATAAACACAAAAACCGGCGGAGAAAACTCCGCCGGTTCTTTTCTTGTTATGGTCTAGTTGCGACCGCCGCGGTATCCGTTGCCGGTTCCGGTTCCCACACCGGTCCCAGTGCCAGTGCCAATGCCGGTTCCATTACCATTTCCGTTGCCAGCTCCGGTTCCAATCCCGTGGCCATCAGCGCCGTTACCATTTGATCCTGAGGCAGTCACCTGGTAATCCTCTGCTGACATATATTGCGGCTGGTAAGTCTCGCCCGTCTGCCGTTCGAGTGATCCACTGAAAGCCCGCAGATGGTTTTCGGAACCATTTTCCAGATTCTGGTAGACCACCTGGATATCGGAGTGGGTTACGTTTTTCATCTGTTCCCGCAAGTCCAGTATGTCTATCTCTTCGATGGCGCCACCGACCTTCAGCGCGTCCGCCAGTGATTCGCTGCCCTTCAAGGTAAGATCGTTATACAGTCTCTGAAGCTCAAGGTCGGTGAATACCCCGGCGGCGTTGCCCGCAGCCGGGTCAGAAAGTCCGTAGGAATCCAGTAGAACCTTGACCTCGTCCATGTGTGTCTGCTCGCTGCTGGCAATATTCTCGAAGGAATTCAATCCCCATTTATCGAACAAAAACATATACACATCATGTGCCAGTTTCTCTTCTTCACGCATCTTAAGCAATCCGGCGGTTTCTTCCGCTGAGAGGCCGGTATCGGTCTGCGCGGCTGCCGAAAAATCAAGGGACATTGGAGCGAAAGCCATCATGCTGAGGGCGGTTAAACCTGATATTGCTATTAAAGTAATTTTCTTGAACATTTTTCCTCTTAGTTGTCTATTTGTAATTTGTGCCCGATGTGTTTTGATCGGGTTAACTAGTATTCTAGGAGCCGGATGTGAATATTGTGTGAAGGAAATATGTTCGTTTTGTGTTTTTTTTATTCGTGTCCCGGCGCAATCACTTCCTCGCGCGCCATTTCCATAAACGCTTTTAACGCCGGGACAAGCCACTTATTTTGCTGCCAGGCCATGATCAAATTCGCGGTGACCACCTCCCGGTCGTTCCAGGGCAAAATAACAAGTTTTCCATTTGCCACCTCTTCCCGCACAGCTATTTCGGGTAGAACGGTGAATCCGATGCCGTTCATCAACACCTTTTTTATCGCGGCGATGGAGTTGAAACGCCAGACCCGGGTGATCTTCACTTTCTGTTCAATCAGCACCCGTTCCAATGTCTGGGTATAACTGCAATCATTGGATGGGACAAATAGCGGACCATCTTTGAGTTGGGAAAGGTCAACGTGTGGTTCATTCGCCAGTGGATGCCCCGGGTATGTGACCAACACCAGAGGAACCGGACATAACGTTTCAGTTGCCAGATTCTTAGCCACATACCGGTCGATGATCAGAAATCCTAGGTCAACCACCCCGGCTTGCAATTCCTCGGGCAGGTCGAAGAAAACACAGTCCAACAGACCGAGATTGATCCCCGGAAATTTCACATGGTAGAGGGCAAATAGGGAGGAAAGGTAATACTGACTTACAGTCTCCGGTATGCGGATGGAAATAGTTCCACGGGGTTCTTCCGGGTGGTTAACTTCTGTCTTGATCTGGTTCTCCAGGTTCGACATTTTTTGGGCGTATGTCAGCATGCGCTCCCCTTCCAGTGTGAGCTCCACCCGTTTATTCCCCGCGCGTTTAAACAGGCGTGCTTGTAGCTCTGCCTCAAGCAGCCTGACATGTTCTGAAACCGTTGACTGGGCGTAGCCCAGTACGTCTGCTGCATGGCTGAAACTACCCAGAATGGCGATGGTCCGGAATGTGGTCAGATGCTGCAAATCCATGGATTTTCCTCTTTATCAAATAATCCGATATTTGTTATCACTTTTTCGCTGGCAACATGTTTTTTCCGATACCGTATTATGGTGGATGTAGTTCATCCTGTCAATAAATGAAAGAGGAAATATGTTTTTAACGAAAGAAACTGAAGAGCTGTACCACCGGTTTGGAGAAAGCGCCATGAAACCGGTAAATCTCGACCGGAAAACAAAGGAATTGATCGCTGTTTGCTGTTCGGTTCTGGCTGACTGCATTCCCTGCATCGAACATCATTACAAACAGGCACTGGATGCCGGTGCGACAACAGAAGAAATTGCCGAAGCCCTGGCCGTTCCGCTGGCCGTCATTTCCGGGAGCAAAATGGCGAAATATGGAGCGGTTGTCGGCAACCTGCAAAACATCGGCGAATAATAGCCGGGACTCCACTCCAATCTACGTAATTTGGAATAAGAAAAGCAGCCGAAGGGAATTCTTCGACTGCTTTTTATAGAGATTTTTTCTCGGCGCGGTTTTTTCAACCCTTCAAGGGACTATCACCAAAAGTTATACCCAGATCGCGCGCTGTGCGGATGGCGTCACAGTTGACGTCCACCCGCTTGGGATGTGCCAATGCATCATCCAGGCTGATATCGACAATCTTCGTATTCTGGAGAGCAACCATACGGCCAAAGCCGCCAGCGCCCGCCAGCCGCACCGCCGCCGAGCCAAAGCGGGTGGCCAGGTCGCGGTCAAACGCGGTGGGAGTACCCCCGCGCTGCAGGTGCCCCAACACGATCACCCGGCTTTCGATCTTCGTCATGCGCGTGATCTCATCCGCCACTCGCACGGCAATACCACCCAGACGCGGGGTGTATATATCATCTCCCATGCGGCTGACGACAATTTCTCCGCCTACCCGCCGCGCGCCTTCAGCCACCGCCACAATACTGAAATGCGTACCGCGTTCGGAGCGTTTGAGGATCTTCTCGTTAATATTTTCCATGGTGAACGGGATCTCGGGAATCAGGATCACATCCGCTCCTCCAGCCAGACCGGCGGTCAACGCGATAAACCCGGCGTCGCGTCCCATCAATTCCAGTACCATCACCCGGTGATGCGCTTCGGCCGTGGTATGCAGGCGGTCAAGCGCGTCGGTGGCAATATTAAGGGCAGTATCATACCCGAAGGTGCAGTCGGTGCCGCCAATGTCGTTGTCAATCGTTTTCGGCACCCCGATGACCGGCACGCCGATGGGGAACAATTCGCGGGCGATGCGCAGGGTTCCGTCACCGCCCACCACGATCAACGCGTCCAGTTTTAGGGCTTCGATATTATCTTTGATCCGTCCGGAGACGTCTTCCACGATCTCGCGTCCGTTTCGCACCACTTTGCGGGCAAAGGGATTGCCCCGGTTGGCCGAACCCAGGATCGTGCCGCCTCGCGGCAGAATGCCTCTCACCGCCGCCTGATCCAGCGGGAAGATACCGTAATCCCCCAGGAAGCCGTCAAAACCATCTCTGACGCCCATTACTTCGCAGTTATACAGGTTGGCCGCCGTTTTAACCACCGCGCGGATCACCGCGTTCAATCCGGGGGCATCGCCGCCACCGGTCAGGATCGCAATTCGTTTCATCATCCCTCCTTAAACTGGTACAAAACCCGTCAAATTTCATAGTAGCCAAAAAACCTGTACACGCAAGCCAATTTTTTGTTAAAACATTCTAAAATCAACATAAAGGTTTTATTGAAAGGAGAATCATGCCGATTGCCATCTGGTGGATACGCCGCGATCTGCGGTTGATAGATAATTTCGCGCTGCAGGAAGCCCGTAAGAGCGGGTATCCGGTTTTGCCGGTTTTTATCAAGGACAACCACCTGATGTCCGGACCTGTCAACCGACGCCAGCGATTCCTAGTGAACGCGCTGACAGATCTGCGCGCCCAACTCCGGCACGAAGGGAGTGACCTGCTGGTACGTTTTGGCGATCCAACTGAGGTGCTGTCTTTGCTGGTTAAAGAAATGTCAGCCATCCGGGTTTTCGCCGAAAAGGATTTTTCTCCCTACGCCAAGAACAGAGACGAAACTGTCAGCCGCGCGGTTCCGCTTACCCTGACAAAAGGGTTGACCATCCATCCGCCCGATGCCGTATTAAAACCGGACGGATCACCCTATACCATTTTTACACCCTACAGCCGCAAGTGGCAGACATTACCCCCACCTTTCCTTCCCTTATCCTCACCCGGCGGCTTTCTACCGATTGATCAATTCCCGGTATCCGATCCCCTGCCCTCGATGGACCCGGTAGATGGATTCACTGCCTCCCGCGAAGAAGCCGAGACCCGGT
This sequence comes from uncultured Leptolinea sp., assembly GCA_964420535.1. Lineage (GTDB taxonomy): Bacteria > Chloroflexota > Anaerolineae > Anaerolineales > Anaerolineaceae > Leptolinea. Next base: position 17,045 of record CAYQTY010000020.1, read on the forward strand.
TGGCGTTATTTCTCTCTTTACGGATTGACGAATACGCCAGCCACAGGGACCGCATGGACCTGAACGGGACATCGGTTTTATCTCCCTACCTCCGTTTCGGGCTGCTGTCTGCCCCCCGGCTGTCTGTCATAATACGGCAGGCGGACAATTTGACGGATGGGCGCCGGACATGGTTGAACGAGTTGATCTGGCGGGATTTTTACCAGTCCATTCTGCATCATTTTCCGTTTGTCAAATACGAAGCCTTTCAACCAAAATTCAGGCGTATCCTCTGGCGAAACGCGCCGGATGACCTGCAAGCCTGGAAAGACGGCCTTACCGGTTATCCGGTTGTGGATGCCGCCATGCGTCAGTTGAAGTCCACCGGTTGGATGCACAACCGGGCGCGCATGATAACCGCGTCATTTCTCACCAAAGACCTGCTAATCAACTGGCAGGAGGGGGAACGCTGGTTCATGGACCAACTGGTGGACGGCGACCCGGCTTCCAACAACGGCGGCTGGCAATGGGCAGCCGGCACCGGTACGGATGCCGCCCCATACTTCCGCATTTTCAACCCGGTGCTGCAGGGCAAACGCTTTGACCCGCACGGCACCTACATCCGGCGCTGGGTTCCCGAACTGCGGAATCTCCCTGACCGATACATTCACGAACCATGGACCACACCCCCGCTTGAACAGGAATCCCTAGGACTGGTCATCGGGCGTGACTACCCTCTCCCCATAGTGGATCACAGGCAAGTAAAAGACCGGACTCTCGCGGCGTACAGGTCAGCATCAGTCTGAGCAGATACAGTGCAACCATTTTTACCCGGTTGCGTATTTATACATGGAGGCATAAAAAATGGAATCTAAAAAACTTTATCGCAGCGTAAATAATAAAATGTTAGGCGGCGTGGCCGCCGGCCTGGGTGAATATCTGAATATCGATCCTACGATCGTCCGGTTGGGATTTGTGGCACTGGCCTTGATGGGCGGCCCCGGGATCGTTATCTATCTGATCATGTGGCTGGTGGTTCCCCCCGAACCATTTGACACAACTCCCCCTCAGCAGTAAAAAGAGGACCGGCCCGGAAACATCATCCTCGGCCGGTTCGCTTTTTAAAGAATATTGGAATACACACCCCAGGACGTCTTCAGGTTGAATACGATCTGGACGAGCAAAATGACAGCCGTCACCAGCGCGGCGCAGGCAAACAGGAACGCTTTCTCCGGGTTGGTCTTACGGCTAGCCTTTAACCCCTCCCACAGGTATACCAGCAGGGGGATCACACCCGAAAACAGCGGCAACATCACCGGCATCCAGTAATGGTCAGGCTTTACGGCAATGATGTAAACCACATACAGGCTGAAGGGGATGATCCATGCCAGATACTGACGGCTGACCTCTTTGATCTTTCCCCAACTGGCGTTGACGGCAGTTGCGAGCACGGCAAAACCCAGGAAGACAAACGAGCCGTACCAGCCGTTTAACACCGGCTGCCAGGCTGCCCATCCCACCCCGTATGGGTCGCTATCCGCCCAACCGTGGGTGAAGAAGTAATTATGGTCAATATGAATGCGCATGATACGTTCGAAGGCAGAGGGGATGAACATCAACGGATTGCTGATGAAGACGGACGCAACCATCACCCCGATAAATCCAGCGCCGGATAGCACGGCTTTCTTCCAGGAGATCTGCCTGCGAACCAGCGCGGTGATCAGCAGGTAGGCAATCACCGGCGCGAAGAACAACCCGATGGTCTTGATGCCCACAGCCAACCCGCAGAATATGGCGGCAATGTAGAAGTTCCTGCCGAAACGGAACGAGTCGCGGTCAAGGAACAGGAAGGTGAGCGCAACACAAAGGATGGTCAGCGCGTCAGGGTGCCACCACCAGATATTCTGGCGGACAATACCGGGGATAGTGTTAAGAAAGAGGAATACGGCTGCCGAGGTTACCGGTGATTGGAAACGCGTCGCCAGATAGGTAAATACGCCAATAGCCAGCAGCATAGGCAGCACACTGACCATCTGGCGTTCCACCAGCACGATCAGCTGCACCTGGTGTTCCGTATCAGGGCCGTAGATCAGCTGGATGGGAGCGGCAACCAGCGCGTTGGCCACATAGAAGGGATACCCGTAGATATAGTGCCCATACGAGATCAACCGCCAGCGTGTTTCGGAAGGCGTCTTCCCGGGAGTGATCATGTGGATCAGGAACGGGTACTGGAAGCTCTCGTCAACCGAGTTGACGGCCAGCTCCTTCGCGTCTTTCGCGCCGGTGCTGTTCAACGGAATGTAGGCGCAAAAGATCAGTACGCCCAGAATAAAAAGAGTCCAGAACGATTTCTTCATGATATGGCCTGATTATACACAGCCGGGGTTAATCCCCGGCTGTAATAGGATCTGGTACCGACTTTACGCGGAAAACCGCGCCAGGGCTTTCTTCGAAAACTCAACCATTTTGCGGCGGGTAATGGGTGTGACCAGTATCGTCAACGACTGGATAACGATGGCAAATCCAATCAACCCCAACAGACTGTCACGGATGGCAAACCCGGCCGGTTCCAGCGCCATTAAAAGAGCTGAAAGCGCGAGGCATACAGCCAACGGGAAGACCGTATCCTGCCACAGCCATGGACTGAAATCCTTTTTGAGGATACGGACATGCATCAAAGGAACCGTGATGACCAGCATCAGGATGTTATGGATCACCCAGATGGCCGCAACACCCATGATGCCGTACCAGTTATTCAAA
>CAYQTY010000021.1:0-6079 GCA_964420535.1 uncultured Leptolinea sp.
GGCAGATGCCGCTGCGGCTCAATCTGTTCGCGCCCGATGGGCGCGAACTGGATACACTGGCCCGCACGGTCTGATAGCCTATATCGGGGGCGGTTTCACTATTTCGACATGCCCCTATCTCCTCAGTCTCCCTCTTCCCCATCCGGGAAGAGGGAGAGTTTTAACGCACTATAATTGCCGGAATATTCATGAGATGAGGACAGTATGGCTGACTTTGAATCGATCGTAAAGAGTAACGCGGAATCATTGGCTGAAATGCGGGACTTCCTATCCACATTAACAGAAGCCGAATTATCCACACCCATGCCGGCTGGTTGGACTGTTTCCGCCGTGCTCTGCCACCTGATGTTCTGGGATCAACGGGCATTAACGCTGCTGGAAAAATGGGATAAAGAACCTATCGTGTATTCCACGATCGATACAGATGTGGTCAATGAAGTGACCCGTTTTCTGTGCCTGGCAGTTCCGGCTGAAAAAGCCGTGGAACTCTTCCTGCAAACGGCCGAGACGCTGGATACGCGTATCTCCCGGTTGGAATCTGACCGGATCAAAGAAATTGAAGAACAGGGAAAAAACGTTCGCCTTTTGAGGGCTGACCATCGGGCGATGCATCTGGCGGATATCAGGAAGGGTTTAGGGCGGTAATTGTCACCTGGAAACTTATCGTGTAAAGAATACCCCCCGATATTTTCGGGGGGTCTCTGCGCTCAGAATTCGACTGGATTACCGGCTTCAAACCGGCCGCGGCCTTTACGTTTGGCGGTATACATAGCCCTATCGGAGATCTTCATAATATCATCCGGTGAATTTAATAAGGGTTCAATATAGCAGATCCCGAAGCTGACGCCCACCACCAGAATATTTCCCTGTATCTCAAACGGCTCCTTCATTTTATCCATGATGCGAGAGGCGATCTTGGATACGGTGTTGGACGATTGAAGATCATTCAGAATAATCGCGAATTCATCGCCGCCCAAACGTCCCACAAAGTCACCAGGACGAACACAAAATATCAACCGCTCGGAAAGCGCCTTCAATAACAGGTCGCCTACATCGTGTCCAAGTTTGTCATTGATCGGTTTAAAGCGGTCTAGATCAAGAAAAATGAACGCCGAACTGACTTTTTGCGTGTCTTTTGCCAGATCAATACAGGACTGAAATTGATCAATGATATAGGACCGGTTGGGAAGGGATGTCAGGACATCGTGACGGCTGTCGTGCCAGAACTTTTCCTGCATCCTCTTTCGCGAAGCAATTTCCCGTTCGGCGTCTGATATCAACCGGGCATTTTCCTTCAGCACCTGGTTATATCGGAAGAGCAGGATGATTAAAATACAGCCGGCTCCCGCCGCCATCACCGGAAATGACAGAATATCCGGGTTAAAGTGACTCCATATCAGCAGCATGAAGATCAAGCACGTCCACACGGCCGGCAGGGAGAAGTCGGCCTGATCAGTGATCCTTGTCCGTGGTTTTTCGAGTGATTGGGAAAGAAATTCTGCTGAGGCGCCTGCTATACCCATGCAGGTGTAGCTGATCAGCCAGCAAAGGTTCATGGTGAAGTACAAATCCGGCCCCGGATTGGTTCGTTGAACCGCAATTAAAATCTCGCCAACTACTGTCGCAATTATGCTTCCGGCCACCAGCCAGCTTGTTCTCCGGTTGGAGGTTTGCTGCCGGCGGATCAGCAGGTCAAACACGGCAAAGATCATGACATACGTGAGAGCTGTAAAGGACTGGTCGTAAAACGGTGCGTGTAAGACAAAGGTCGGAATGATCAGGAATACCCAGGTTGACAGTAGTGAAATGCTGATGATGATCGACATATCCATAAAGCGGCGGGGACGCCGGGAAACCGGCCTGGGAGAAGACGGCAGCAGGCCGATACCGATGGCGATCAGGGAATAGCTGATCATGATGAGCAACGCGGGAAATGCCCCCATCGCTTCCATGCTGTAATACACCTGCAATATCGAAGATAGATTATCCAGGAGATATGCGACAGAGAATACAATCCAACTTCCCCGGATAAACCACTTTTCCCCGGAGCTTTTCAGCATGGAGTAGATCACACCGGTTGAGGCCAGTATTGACCCTGAGATCAAAAACGGATCGCGAACCTGAAAGCCACTCGGGAAGTTACTGCCATATAACACGGATAAAACACTATAGCCGATGATGACAGCGGCAAATAGTGTAGAAAAAATATAGACGGGAGTAATACGGAGTGGTTTCACAAAAACCTGGTTAATTTACCGATATTAATTATCGGAAGTTTAAATCGATTTTGGAAGAAATTTTATATAAATTTTTCCGGTTGCTTATCCGGTAAGCTTATGATTTTTCTGACAGGATATTGTAAATAATAATGGGATCGACTTCTTGCGTGCAGCGGATAGGAAACAATGCAACAATCTCTTTTTATTGCCTGACACCACCCTCGCGATTTTCCCTGTTCTAAGTTGTGCATGGCATTTTGACGGGTGCTGGAATAAAGCGTTAGTAGCGCCGCATACCTTCATATTCCGGAAAAATGGAAACATCCAGAGTATCACCCGGCTGAAGGTTTAAGCCAGATCAATTGCAATAAAACCCTGTCCTCCATCTTGCTCTTTGAGATGGAGGATGGCCTGGATGGGGGCGTACTCGGAATTAACCTCACCCCCCGGGTTCCCAACTTACTTGATCGGATACAACGAAAAATACACCGCCAGAGCGCTCAAGTCCATCAACGCGTGGAAGACCATGAAATAGCGCAGAAGCCGGGGTTTCCATTGCATCACTGCGCCAACAAAGAGCGCGAACGGAAGGTACATTAATAATCGCCAGAGAATAAAGCGACCGTCAGGAATGAACGGCAATGTGACATGCTGCGCGGCCAACGCGATAGCGCATATCACTGTGATCAGCCAGGTCTTACCCGTGGCTGCCTGTAGCCGCGGCATGAGGTAGGCAAAATAGAAGGGGATTTCGGCGAAAGCGATGGTCAACGGGAAAAGCAGCCCCACTGCCAGCCCCCACAGGGGAATGGGGCGGAACATCATTTGAGCGGGGATCAGCGCGTCACCGAACAGGGCCTGGCCGATCAGCGTGTTGGGCAGCGCGCCTACAGGCAGGCTGAGTATGAACAACCCCAGAGCCAGCAAAAGATCCTTCCAAAAGGGGTGCGTCCCTACCCGGTAGAGATCCCATAATGATTTGCCTTCTCGCATCATCAGGCATGTCAGCAGGCCGATGGTGGCGATATTGGCCAGTACTACTGTCAGTACCCACCAGGCGACGGCATCGTCAGACGGTGAAGGGCGGCTGGCCAGCCAGAAGACCAATCCAAAGATCACCTGAAAAACGGCGAATAGTATGAGCCTCGCTAACAAGAGGGAGAATAGGATTCTTTTCTGTTTTTTTGTGTCGGTATTCATCAAAACCCCGATAGAAAGAAGATTGGACAATCATACATTACACAGGAGTAAACACAAAGCTTTTAGCTGTGTAATAAGGTAAACAACGAAGTCATGACAAAATCGTACAATATAACAGAATGAAGTATAGATTTTGATATAACCATTTTTTCAAAAATTCACTATAAAGGCTCAATCACATGTCCAATGGATGGATCCTCACCGCACTGCTGCTTTTGCCCAACGCTTTATACCTGCTGCTGACCCCGCGCGATGTGCCCCCCGAAACGGATGGCCGCCGGCTGTTCCGGGTTCAGGTACTCGAAACCGTGGAAAAACTGGGTCAGATCGGTAGTTTTGCACTGCCTTTTTTCTGCGCCTTTCGATTTGATACCCCCATTGATATAACCTCATTTGTTATTTTTTGTCTGCTAATAGCGTTTTACTATGCCGGTTGGGTGCGGTACGCGTTGGGTGGCAGGCCTTTCCGTTTGTTGTTCGCACCCATGGCTGGCGTACCCATCCCTATGGCAGTGGCTCCGGTGCTGGCTATTTTGGCTGCGTCAATCAATTTCCACTTCTGGCCGTTGACGGTTGCCGCGCTGATCCTGGGGATCGGCCATATCCCCGTGAGCTGGATGGAATGGCAGCGCTGTCTGGCTGCTTAAAATAAGGTCGTTACGGTAAGGAGGAAGCTATGGCATCTACACTGGGTCAGAAATTGCAGATCAAACCGGGTGTTGCCATAACCGCAGTCAACACGCCAGATGATGTAAGGAGCTGGCTCCCCGGTGAATTACCGGATAATGCAATATCCTTCAATCCGGCCGGGTCGCCTTCGGCCTTACTGGTATTTGTGAAAACCAAAGTGGAAGTGGAGCAAACTGCGCTTCCTCTTTTATCTGGAAGTTTCTTGTATTCACCCGTCTGGCTGCTGTATCCCAAAGGTTCCTCCGGCGTGTTGACGGACTTGAGCCGGGATATTCTGTGGAAAATGATGGAACCCCACGGTTGGCGGCCGGCGCGCATGGTCGCGTTGGACGATGTCTGGTCTGCCATGCGGTTCAGCCCCTTAATGATTAATTTCTAAAGCTTTATCTGCAAATCTCTTCAATAATCACCCCGTCACTGGTAAGCTTGAGGAATCTTTTTCATATTCCCATTGTGGAGAGAATGAAAACAAAGAAATTGCACGGTATTATTCAACTGGTTAAGGGATGCCAGATTACCGAAGATTTTATAAAATTATTTTGAAAGTAAATCAACACGATTACCATCCACCAGAATCGCCTGACTGTTACTGATGGGATACAGAGGGATATTTTTGCCATACTCCGCGATAATTTTTTCCACGGCTTTCTTGAAAGGAAAGTTGGTGTGATGAGGAAGGGGATAGAAATCCACTAACTTTAATGCTGTGTAATCCAATAAATCGGATGCCGCCCTGCAATCATCCATTTCTCTTACGTAGCCAATATCGGGCGAGGCGATAATAGAACCAGCAGATTCGCCTATATATTGTTTCCCTGAAGACATTAACTCAACAAGTAATTTGTCTGTTCCGGTTCTTTTAAGTTCTTGAAGTAAAAAGAATGTATTTCCTCCTGAGATATATACATAATCACACCTGGTCAATATTTCCGAAATATATGCATGCGCGGCTGTAGAGATTTCCACTTCATTCACAATTATTCCCAGTTTTTCAAAAGCCTTCCGACCGGAGGCGACATAAAAATTTATTTTTTCCGGGATACTTGCGGTTGGTATAAAAGCCACACTTTTCCCTTTGCAAGATCCTCCCATGGATTTGGAAAACAACTCCGCCGATTCGGCAAAGGATGATGATAAAAATAGCCGGGCCATAAAATACTCCTGTATGTAAAAAGAATTTTATTCGACTATACCCGCTCAAGTACGACAACCCTGTGTCATAGTTCTATTCAAGCTTCTAAGATTTTTCTGGCTATTGCTTTGACCCTCTCCTTCACATGGGATGGCTCGAGTATTCTTATGGATTCACCATATGAGAGTAAATAACGGTACATCCGCTCCTCTTCCGGTTGGATGGTATGGATTAGTATGGAACCGTCTTCCTGATAGGTCAATTCATTGGAGGGATGGTTCTCTTCAATATAGGCTCTCATAGATGCATCGGCAATAAACACCAGCTCCACCAGATTAGTGTTTTGAAAATCCGGTCTTTCCCTTACAAATTCCTTGTATGTTTTTTCCCTCCGGTCAAAATGGGTGGTTTGTAATTTTATTTCATGCAACCGGCTTACTTTGAATAATCGGTAGTCGGATCGGGCTCGACAATATGAAAACAGATACCAGGATCCCCACTGCAATACCAGGGTCATGGGCTCTATCACCCGCTTCACACATTCCTGTTTATGGCCGATATACATACAATCCATTAAAGACCCCTGGTCGATAGCGGTTTCGATCAACCGGAGTTTTTCTGCCAGGATGGTGTCATTTGTGTTAATCGAAAAATCAATATAAAGTTTATTTTCTCTCTCGGCCAATTCTGCCTGCAAAGGAGAAGGTAGCAGACTGTATACCTGTTCCAGGGAACCTAGAAATCGTTTATCTGAGAACGTCCCCTGAATGCTCTTAAGTGCCGTAATGATATTCAAGAAGTCATCATGGCCATGCAGAAGAAAACTCTTCGACAATCT
>CAYQTY010000021.1:6089-19279 GCA_964420535.1 uncultured Leptolinea sp.
ACGGGAGATCAAGCGGTTATTCAACTTATATTCCGGAAGGATGCCATATCCACCCGATTGCCCGGTTATAGCAAACACCGGGATCCCGGCCATGGACAAAGTATCCATATCACGTTGAATTGTACGGGTGGATACGGAAAATCGTCTGGCCAGCTCACTGGAAGAGACCAAATCTTTATCCAGAAGTAGAATGACGATAGAGAGCAACCGATCGATTTTCATAGAATCCTATGGTCATTGCATTCAAATAGTAGTTTGGTTTTGCGATGTTACTTTTACTTGTTGGCGTTTCCAGGGATTAATCTTATTTTAGCTTGAAGGAGATATAGTTTCGGTTGATGGAGTTTAGGTAAGACTTAATGCTTGGCATTCCATGAATATGAAATAGGAATCTTCAATGCTGTATTCATTTATTAATAACTATTATCTATCTTTTGCCAGATTTTTAATAGACAGAAATTATCCAGAACTTTATTGATAAATTGAATTTTTCATATACAATCCGGTGGCTTTGACATATGCCTGCATAATGCGGCCCCTGCATAGGAAATCTAAGCCACCGGAACTTCCGTCCACCGGATTAATCCCTCTGAAATTCCAGTATCCGAGCCCACTTCGCGTCCAGCAGTATGGGGGTTCTATCTCCCTGTGACACCCATTCCACGCCCGGGTTGAGCAAGTCCACCCAACGTCCATTGGCTGCCTGTTGTTTGGTTATTGTGACTTCCTCTGTTTTGTTGGTTGAATTCACCAGCACCAGTACCTTCGCGTCCCCGTTTTCACGCAGAAAGGCGTATTGTTCTGACGCTACTAGTACCTGGCTGTAGCGTCCGTTTTGCAAAGCAGCGGTGGACAGGCGAATCTGTGCCAGCTTTTGCAGATGGCCGGGGAGGTCGGGCTGTGGCGCGGTTCTGATGGCGGTGTTCAGGTCAAAGTCCGGGCGTAACGGGTTATCACTGCCGTTGGTTTTCTTGCCACCGAAACCCCATTCGCTTCCATAGTACACCGAGGGAATGCCCGGCATCGTGTACATCAGCGTGTACAGGTTGAAAAGGTCTGCCTGGTTTTTCAACTGGCTGGCCACCCGGTCAACATCATGGTTATCCGCGAAGGAATACAACCGCAGGTTCTCATAGAGGCCGTGGTCGCCAAACTGGCGTTTCAATGAATAGGCGATTTCAAAAAAATTCTTATCATTGAAGCTGGAATAAAGCCCCTTGTAGGCTTCATAATTGGTGCATGAGTCAAACCGGCCGGGTCGCACCCATCTGGCATAGTCTCCATGGATCAGTTCACCCATCAGCCATAGGTCGGGATTGCGCCGTTTGCAAAACTCTGTCAGGTTTTCAATGAATCCCAAATCCAGTTGGTCGGCTGCGTCAAGACGGATGCCGTCAATGTTGTAATTCTGTATCCAACTCTCTACCGCGTACAGCAGGTGATCGCGCACTTCAGGGTTTTGCAGGTTTAACTTCACCAGGTCGTAATGCCCGTTCCAGCCTTCGTAGGTAAACGCATCACCGTGCGGGCTGCGGCCGTCAAAGCGCAGGTTGGCGAACCAGTTGCAGAAGGGTGAGGATTGACCGTTAGCCTGCACATCTTTGAATGCCCAGAAGTGCCGACCCACATGGTTGAACACACTATCCAACACCAGGCGCATACCCCGGCGGTGGATCTCGTTACTCAGGTTGACCATGTCATCATCCGTGCCGAGGCGGCGGTCAATGTGATAGTAATCCAACGTGTCATACCCGTGTTTGGTTGATTCAAAAACCGGACCCAGATACAGGCTGTTGAATCCCAGGTTCTGGATGTGGTCCAGCCAGGAACCGATCTTATTCAGACGGGCGACAGGAGTCGAGCGGAAGTCATTGTTTTCCGGCGCGCCGGCAAAACCGAGCGGGTAGATATGGTAAAAGATGGCGTTTTCGGTCCACGATGTCATAAAGATCCCTTTCAATTACATACCGGTAGGTATACAAAACCGGCAAAAAAATTATGAATAGATTCCGTGACTGAACTGGTGCACAGCCAGATACGTCAACGGATCGGCCAGGGTGGTCACCCCGTTCAGGTATTCTCCGATATAAGTGTGGATCATCCCCAGGAAAGTGGCGGAGTACATCACATGGCGGCCGCGCATATTGCCGTGATCCTGAACAGCCTGAATGAACAGCGATTGCAGCAATTGCTGCTGCTCCAGCCTGTAGGGTGAGATCGCCTGGAAGGATTCAGAATCAACCGGGGCGTATTGCATGGTCAATTGCAGCCGGAAGAAGCGAGGATTGGCTATGGCTGCCTCAAAATATGCCCGGGCAACCTTCTCCAGCGAATTGGGCAGGTCCCGCTGATAATAGGCCGCGGCACGGACAGATTCCAGTAATTCCTCAAACTGGGCTGCCAGAAGCGCGTCCAGCAGTCCGCGCTTGTGCGAAAAGTAATGGTACAGTGTGGGTTTGGTCACCCCGGCTGAATCGACGATCTCCTGAATCCCGACCGCGTCGTATCCGCGGGCGGAAAACAGGGTAAGGGCCCGGTCGAGAAGTATGTCGCGATTTTCCATGACCTGTAGTATACCGAACGGTATAGAGGTTGTCAAGGGTATTGCGATAATTCAGACGTAGTAGAATGTCTGTATTCGCATACCTCTCACCCGTATGAGGAGCTCCATTGAGCCGAAACCGATACGCCTCAAAAGTGACAAAGGATCAAACACCCGTTGATTCATCCGCCTTCTTTAGTAACGGGTTCTGCCGGGGGATTAATACCCGTCATGGGTTTATGTTTGTCAACGCCAATGATTTTATCGGTCAGACCCTGGAGAAGTACGGGGAATGGGCGTATTCCGAGATTGACCTGCTGGCCAATTTGATCAAGCCTGGGCAAGTTGTTCTGGATATTGGCGCCAATATCGGTACCCACACATTGTCTTTCGCGAAAATGGTTCAACCGGACGGGTTTGTTTTCTCGTTTGAGCCGCAGCGCATCTCATTTGAATTCATGTGCGCCAACGTGGTGGCCAATAACCTGACGAACGTTTTCCCGATGCACGCGGGTGTTTCTGACCAATCCGGAAAGATCTACGTGCCTATAGTTGACCCGACCAAAAAAGCCAACGCGGCTGCCTTCGCCATCCGGGGATATTCTGCCGGTGATCCCGTTGACATTGTCACCGTGGATTCGCTGCGGCTCGGACGCTGCAACCTGATCAAAGCAGACGTGGAAGGCATGGAATTTCCGGTGCTGTTGGGCGCTCGTCAGACTATTGAGACCCACCGCCCGATTCTCTTCGTAGAAAACAATTACGAAGAACACTCAGAAAAGATCATCTCTCTGATCAAGGATTTGGGCTATAGCGTGTGGTGGTCTTTCTCTCCATATTCCGATTCGAAAATCACGCCGGATTTCAACCTGCTCTGTCTGCCGGAAGGTAGTGGCATACAAATTACCGGTTTGGAGCCGGTGCTGAATGAAAAAGATACCGGCCCGGCAGCTTTCGCCCGCGTGACCGGTATCCTTCTGGAAAAGCAATCGTAGGTTGGACAATGCCGGCATTACCCGGTTTTCTCCAATCCTTCCGTAGACTTATTTCTTTAACGGAAAAACGATGCGCGTTATTTGTTGTTCAGGGGGTGTTTCAGGTCCGGTAAGGTAATACTCTATGGAAACGCCGCTGGTTTCGCGGCCATTATCTTTCACGAATTGCCCCATTTCTTCATAAACCGGGGCCATTTTTTCGTAAGGGCCTGTGAAGGTTGTCTGAGCCGCCGGTCCGGCTGGAAGGGACGAGGATTTGATCTCACCCCGAGAGGGTAATTCACGCGATACCGGGAAACCCATTTCCACATCAAGGTTTTGCATATCCAGATTGTAGTAGATCACAAATGGTTCGCGGACAACCGGTTCTTTTAGTTCAGCCATATAGCGCATGACCGCTTCGTAAGATGAACCGATCAATTGTGAAAGATGCTCGACCTGAGTAGTTGTGCGGATGGCCAGGGTAGGGGTTTCAGGTATATCTAAAAATTCGTAGGTTTGTGACATGGTATTCTCCTCGCATGAAAATGGATATCAGATTGGATCTGATACATTTATTCTATGAAAGGAGTGTGTCAGATTATGTCATAAATATAAAACTATCTCTGTTCTTTCTTCCAGGTAATCCGGCTTTCCCAGAAGTAAAAAAAAGCAGGCAGAATTGACATCACAAAATAGGCGATCGCGCCGCCTGACCCAACAATAAAAAAGAAAAAGATAAACGAGGAGACAGTCATCATTATGGATGCTGGTTTCGGTTTCCAAAATAAGAGAAGATAACTGACGACCAGGCTGAGCTGAACAGTCTGTCCAAACCAGACCTCAACCGGCGGGACCGGTTCAGGTGGAAAGAACCAGTACAGGTGGGAGACAAAAACAAAGCCCCATATTAGAAACAGGATGAGGCACATCAGCCGGGTGGCGACCCGGATCAACCGAAGCGGCGTGAGAGTAGTTTTCATGTTGTCTCATGATTCCTGAAAAAGAAATAATGTCTATCTTATCAGTTTTATGTTATACTCTCGTATATAGGATATGTCTTATATAGGAGAAAGCATATAATGGCATTGGATTACGCAATTTTGGGGTTCCTGAATTACCAACCGTTGACCGGGTACGATCTGAAGAAGGTCTTCGACCGGTCTGTCCATCATTTCTGGCATGCCGATCAAAGTCAAATCTACCGCACGTTAAGCCGGCTCACCGAAGAAGGTGCGGTACGGATGGATATCGTGGAGCAGACAGACCGGCCGGACCGCAAAGTGTATTCCATCACCCCGGCCGGGCGTGACAGGCTGCTGGACTGGCTGAAGCAGCCTTTCCCAAACGAGGATTCGCGCAGCAAACCGCTGGTTCAAATGTTTTTCAGCGGGCAGATCTCTGATGAACGAGTGCTGGATAAATTGACAGAATCCCTGGAGGGGATGAGACGCCAGATGACGATGTTTGACATGGTCCCGGAACAGGTTCGGGAATTTACATCTATGGCAAAAGATGACCGCGAATTATTTTACTGGTTCCTGACACTGGAACTCGGCAAACGCAATATGCAAGCAAACATCGACTGGCTGGAAAGCGTAGTTGACCGCATCAAACGCAAAGATTATTCAACCGAAATTGGTTTTAAAAAGGAGTCTGATTCCGAATGAAAAAACAAATTCCCGATCGTCAGCGTATCCGCCAGATTCTGCTGGTGGTGTCACTGTTATTGTTTCCGGTGACCATGAATTACCTGTCACCCTATGTGGTAATTGACGGCGCCATTCAGGGCATCCTGGCGGCCAGTCCCATAGTTTTTGGTATTCAATTTCTGTCCGCCCTGGTGTTGGGCCGTGCGTTCTGCGGTTGGGTTTGCCCGGCCGGGAAAACCCAGGACTTATGCGCGGATTTCAATAGTCAGCCGGTAAACGGCCGAAAGATCGATTGGATCAAATGGGCCATATGGGCGCCCTGGCTGGGAACGATCGTATTTTTCCTGGTAAAAGCCGGTGCATCAGTTCAGATAAATCCACTTCATCTGACGGAAACCGGTGTTTCCGTAGATTCGCCGTTGAAATTTGTGAATTTCTACGCGGTCGCTCTGATCTTCCTGCTTCTTGCCGGGCTGGCCGGGCGCCGCGCCGCCTGTCATTCCATCTGCTGGATGGCGCCGTTCATGATCCTGGGTGAAAAACTGGGTGACGCGCTGCACATCCCCCGGCTTCGCTTGCGGGCCGAACCACAAAAATGCACAAACTGCCTCACCTGCGCTACCCATTGTCCGATGAGCCTTCCGGTGAATGACATGGTCAAAAAATCCAACATGGAAAACTCAGAATGCATCCTGTGCGGCAACTGTGTGGATGGCTGTGTGAAAAAAGCCATACAGTACCGGTTCGGTTAGGCAATATGACTTGCGTTTGTCCGGATTGCGGCGCGGTGGATACTGGAAATGGAACCTGCCGGGAGCTATTCGAATCTTTTCTGGCGTTGGAGTTTGCGGATCCAGCGTATGGTGAGGTCCATTTCTTCACAGTGGGCACGTATATGATTCAACATTACAAGTACACGCAGGATGCGCTTGAGTGGATCAGCCGGAATATGCGCGCTTCATTGAAGGGCGAACGGTCAATACAAAACATCAGAGATGATAAAACACACATTAAGAATGCAGGGACCAGAATCTTACATTCTCCAGATGACCCGCCGCTGCCGCGCGTAATATGGAAGATAACGATCGCCGATGTGGCAGAGACGTATGATGGTGCCGCCGGATACCGCGGCTTTATCCGGCAATGGGCGGATAGTACACTGTGCCAACTTGGTTATTGAATAAGTAAAATACTAAAAGTTGCCTGTTGACTTAGAAAACGTTTACTGCTATTATCTTATCAGTAAACGTTTTCTGTTGTAATCCCCATACATAAAGAAGATTAAATATGTCACCTAAACTGGAAGATATTGCCAATCGAACCGGGTTCTCTATCGCTACCATTTCTCGGGTGCTCTCCAACAGCCAGTACCCGGTCAAACCGGCTGTGCGGGAGCAGATACTGCAGGCGGCTCAGGAAATGGGGTACAGGCCAAACCTTTCAGCCCGCAGCCTGCGCACTGACCGCACCAATACCATTGGTATCCTGGTAGATGACTTGATGAGTCCTTTCACACCGCCAGTTGTGCGCGGTATTCAAGATTACCTGAAAGACAACGACTTTATGAGTCTGATAGTCAATTCTGACTGGGATCCCGAACAGGAACGCGGGGCAATTGATGCCCTTGTCAGCCGGCCCGTAGATGGGATCATCTTTGTGGAGTATTCGCATCTAACCTCTAACGAAGCTCTGGAAAAAGCCAATAAACCCGGCGTTTTCGTCCACCGGTTGTTCGGTACCAATATTCATAATTCCGTTGTACCGGATGATTGTTTTGGGGCTGAATTGGCAGTAAGGCATCTGGTTTCGCTTGGCCATCGCAAGATCGCGTACATCAACGGGCCTGAAAGTTGGCATAACTCGAAAGAACGTCTTTCTGGTTACCGTGACGAATTGGAGCGCTCCGGAATTGAATTCAACAGCCAATGGGTTATGCCCGGTGATTGGGAAGTGGACGGGGGTTATCAATCCACACAAAATTTACTGAAATTGAAAGACCGTCCAACCGCCATCTTTGCCGGTAATGATCTCATGGCGTTGGGGGCTATCTATGCCATCCAGGATGCGGGTCTGTCTGTTCCTCGCGATATTTCAGTGGTGGGTTATGACAACAGAGAATTCACCCGCATTGTCCGGCCCGGTATTACGACTGTGTTAATGCCGGTCTATGAGATGGGGCGAATTGCCGCCGGGATCATGTTAAGCCAGATCGCCGAAGGCAAGCGGGAGGATGATGAAATCAAGGTAAAGGGAGAGCTGATCATTCGGGATACCTGTGGCGCGGATGATTCACGGAAGACAAAAGAGAAATCAGATTATCAGACGTCTCCACGTTGGATGCTACTGCATAAACATCCTGAAAGTTAGCCGCTCGAAAAGGAGGTGGAAATAAGGGAACAACCTGGTTCTTCATGTTTTTGACTGTTGCAGTGAGGGAAAGATTCACAACATCCAGACAAGTCAATAAGAAGGAGAATGTAATGAGCGATACGAAGAAAATTTCTCGTCGCGAGTTCCTGAAGTTGTCGGGCATGGCCGCTGCCGGTGTAGGACTGGCCGCGTATACCCCTACTCCGGTTTCTGCCGCGGCAAAATCAGTGATCAACGGCGCCCCTGCCCTGCGCAAAGCCCGTAAGGTACGCCTGGCCATTGGCAGCTGGGCTGAAGCCACCACTAAAAAGCTCTTTGAAGACGGCGAATTTACGAAAAACACCGGGATAGATGTTGAATTTGTCCTCCGCACCGACACCAAAGAGACTGAATTCACCCGTTTGGCCAGTGCCGTTCAATCCGGTACCAGCCCTTACGATATCCTTGATTTTGAAGATGAGCTGACTACATCCTTCTCCCAGGCTGGTTACATGATCGGCCTCGATGATATGCTCCCTTCAGGTTTTTGGGATGACTTCTCTCCCGAAATGGTTGCCTACAGTAAAGTCTGGAGTGCCAACAAGGGCGAAACATTCCGAATCATCCACAATTGGGAAATGCCCTACTGGTTCTACCGCAAGGATTGGTTCGACGAAAAGAAGGTCGCCGTCCCCACGACATGGGAAGATGTTTCCAAGATGGGTGCCGTATTCACCGATGCCAAGACCGGCGTGTGGGCTACCGAAGATGGCCTGCAAAAAGGCGCTTTGATGAATGTGTACCTGGCCTGGATCACCCTGCAGGCTGGCGGCAACCCGTTTGAGGTTGGTGACCCGTACAAAGTGGCACTGGAATACATTTACGACCTGATGCATAAACACAAAACCTTGAACCCGGCCTCCATGCAAAAAGACTACAACCAGGCCAATGCCGATTACTACGGTGACAAGGTCGCCTTCATGCGCCAATGGCCGTTCGTGTTTGACGGCGCCCGCACCGATGAGCATAAAGATTGGTTCAAAGAAGATAAGATGACTGTCGCGCTTCCACCGGTTGGGCCTGGTGGAAAAGCTGGCTCCACCTACCCGGCTGCCTGGGGCTTTGGTATTGTCAAGACATCCCCCAACATGGCTGAGGCCAAGGAACTGATGAAATGGCTGATCACCCCCGAAACAGCCGTGAAAGCCATGAAAGCCGGTTTCTGGTACCTGAATGCCCGCAAGTCTGTGATCGCGGCGGCTGATCAGAACCACTACCTGGTCAAGATGATCAAGATGTACACCGATGCTGGTGTCATCGGTGTTCGACCGCATCATCCCAAATTCGTCGAAGCCCTGACGGTGGTGGAAGACGGCGCAGCCGCATTCTTCACCGATCAGATGAAACTCGATGAGTGCTTAAAACAAACAAAAGACAGGCTGGCAGAACTAGCCTAAACCTGTCTTTTCCTGTCTGTTGCAGGCCCGGGCAGGGTTAAAAACCCTGCCCAGGCCACCCAAAAATATTATAAGACGGAAATCTCATTCAGAGGTGCATTCATTGGCCGCACAAAAAACTCCCATCATTAAGTCGGTTCAACGCCGCTACCTGTTGTTTCTCGTGTTAGTGGCGCCGGCTTTTATTCTTCGTATATTAACAGCCGCCTACCCTATATTGCAGACGATTTACCTCGGATTCACAAATACCGACCTGTTAAAAGGGACAAATGACTTCGTGGGATTCAAGAATTTCGCCTCCATGATGAATAATTACGGGGTAAAAGGCGCGCTAACGTTTACGATCGAGTTTGTTATTGCCACAACAATTATTGACCTGGTTTTGGGCATGTTGATTGCTTTGTTCCTGAATTCCAACTTTCGCGGACGCGGATTCGCGCGTGTGATCAACTTGATCCCCTGGGTGATTCCTACAATTGTGGCTGGCTACGCTTTCCGCTGGCTGCTGGATGACCAGTTCGGTCTGATCCCTGATTGGATCTTCCGGATTTCCGGCATCCGACCGGTAATCTTCATTTCACCATTCTGGTCCCAGATCACCGTGTATTTGGTGCATGCGTGGAAAAATGCGCCTTTTGTGGCTATTGTTTTCCTGGCTGGCCTGCAGGGCGTCCCGCAGGATATCTATGATGCTGCCAAAGTGGACGGGGCGAACGCCTGGCAGCGTTTCTGGGGTATCACCCTTCCCCTCATCCTCCCATTGACCATAACCATGTTCATTTTCTGGTTGATCTGGACGCTCGCAAGCTTTGACCTGGTTTACGGTCTGACCCTCGGTGGGCCGGGAGTGGCCACTTTGGTCCTCGCCCTTCAGATATTCCGTGAAGGCATTATGTTCTTCAAGTTCGGGTTCGCATCGGCCGTCAGCGTAGTATTGCTTATTCTTGTGGCTATCATCGGCGTCATTGGCCTGTGGTTATACCGCAAAGTAGAAGTGAATTACTGATCCAACGGCATAGAGGATGGCTATGAAACATATTCGGCTTAAACAAAAACTAGACTCACTGGGATTGTATTCAGCATTCCTGATCTTTACCCTGGTGATCTTAATTCCGGTCTACTGGTTGGTGCGTTCGGCTTTTTCCAGCGGTCCTGACCTGATCAAAACTCCTTTGCTTTATTTTCCCCCTCCGACTCTGAATAACTTCAAAACCCTGTTGACCCAGGTACCGTTCCTTCAATATGTGGGCAACTCGCTGATGTTTGCTATCGGTACCACGGTGATCACCCTCGTGGTCAGTTTCATGGCAGCGTATGCCTTCGCGCGCATCAATTTCCCCGGAAGTAACGCCATATTGTGGGCGCTACTTATCTCAATGGCTTTGCCGGATGTGGGTACGATTATTCCACTGTACCGGATATTAAAAGATCTCAATCTGATCAATACTATCGCGGGTATCACGCTTGTTTTGAGCAGCACACTGACACCGTTCACCGTGTGGGTGTTGGTCTCCTTTATTAAGCAGGTGCCGGTTGAGATCGAAGAAGCGGCAATTATCGACGGTGCCTCACTGCCGCGCATTTTCTGGACCATCCTTGCTCCGGTGACCGCGCCGGGTCTGGTCACCATGGGGCTGATCAACTTCATCAACGCATGGAACAATCTGCTTTACCCGCTTTCATTCACCACCACACCAGAGGCAAAGACCCTCAGTGTGGCGATCACTGAGATCTATTCCGGGTTCTCTCCTTATGGTAAACCCTGGGAATTGATCATGGCGACGGGCGTGGCCATGGTGGTGCCGATGATCCTGTTGGTCATCTTCTCGCAAAAATCCATTGTGCGGGGGCTCACAGGCGGGGCTATTAAGTAAGAAAATTCCCGTGCTGGATCAGTACCCATTATTAAATAGTAAAGATTATCTATTTGTAATCGTTTACAAAGGCACCCAGGAAGGATTTTTGGAATGAAATCATCTAATATCAGTGGGCCTGTAGATACCACTCATAGCCCTTTTACCCGGCTGACCGCGGTAACCGCGAATTCAGTCGCTATCAAACCGGGTTTCTGGTCAAATGTGCAAACTGTCATCCATTCAAACAGTCTGAAGCATGCCTACCGGATGCTAGAGAAGGCGGGCAATTTCCACAATTTCCGATTGGCAGCCGGGAACGCAAAGGGTATCTATCGGGGGCGTATCTTTATTGATTCGGATGTGTATAAATGGTTGGAAGCCGTTGGTTGGGAATTGGGCCGCCAGCCGGATGATGATCTGCGCAAAATGGCGGATGAGGCGATCAGCCTGGTTGAAGACGCCCAGTGTGAAGACGGGTACCTGAATTGTTATGTGCAAACCACTCCTTCCATCGGACGATGGGAAGATATGGACCACGGCCATGAATTGTATTGTGCCGGTCACCTGTTCCAGGCGGCTGTTGCTTTCCATCGTGCGGTGGGTGATGACCGGCTGCTGAAGGTTTCCACCCGTTTCGCGGATCGTATCTGTGAAGCTCTGGGACCGGGAAAACAGGAGAAAACCTGCGGTCATCCCGAAGTGGAAATGGCCCTGATCGAGCTCTACCGGGTGACCGGGAACGCCGCATACCTTGAAACTTCGAAATGCCTGATTGACCGCCGCGGAAAACGGAAAATGATCGGGTTTGCCTCCTATGGACCAGAATACCACCAGGATCATGTGCCGGTGCGCGAGGCTGTTTCCGCTGACGGACATGCGGTCCGGCAGCTTTACCTGGCTTCCGGCGTGGCTGATCTCTACCTCGAAACCGGTGAACAAGCCCTGTGGAATAGCCTTCAGAGCATTTGGAAGGATATCGCTTCCTCGAAATTGTATATTACAGGCGGAGTGGGCGCGCGCTTTGACGGCGAAGCCTTTGGCGATCCATACGAATTGCCGCCGGACCAGTGCTACTGTGAAACCTGTGCGTCCATCGCCTTCATTCAGTGGAACTGGCGCATGCTGCTGGCTTCCGGTGACAGCAGGTTTGCCGACATGATCGAGCGCTGTCTTTTTAACATAGTGTTGGGCTGCCCGTCACAAGATGGACGACATTTCTTCTATGCCAACCCGTTGATGGTACGTAACGGAAATTTCTCGCGGCTTTCAGCCAATGAACCGGATGGCAGTGTGGTTACAGGCCGGCCGGAGTGGCATGGGGTGGCCTGCTGCCCTCCCAATGTAATGCGTACCTATGCCTCATTGGATCAGATAATGGCGACCTGCTCACCAGACGGCTTGCAGATCCACCAGTACGCGCCGATGGATTTGACGGTACCATCCAAAGATGGCGGGAAGCTATCGCTGGTGGTTGAAACGAAGTATCCGTATGAAGGGACCGTACGTTTGACAGTCAAAGAAGTATCTGCATTCCGGGGAACCATTAGCCTACGGCAGCCGGCGTGGTGCCCGTCCACATCAATAACCATTAACGGAGAGAAATCCCGGGTGCTGGTGGCGGAGAACGGGTACTTCCTGCTCGATCATGACTGGAAATCCGGTGACGTTATCGAAATGGAAATGACCCTGGCTCCGGTATTTGTGGAAGCCAATCCACGGGTGGATGCTGTTCGCGGTTGTGTGGCCATTCAGTTTGGCCCGTTGGTGTTCTGCCTGGAGAGCCAGGATCAGCCTGTCAACGGCGGGCTGGAAGATATCCGGGTAAACACAAAGAAGCCGTTGATCTCCCACTGGCGTGATGATTTGTTGGGTGGAGTTTTAACCATGGAAGCTTCCGGTTGTGAGGTAGACATGGAACCGTGGAATGGACGGTTGTACCGATCCGCCAATCGGCACTCCGAACCGGTATGCCGGGATATCAAATTGACAGCCATCCCATATTACGCCTGGGGAAACCGGGGCATAGCCAGTATGCGGGTGTGGATACCGAGAGTGGATTAATGACAGCAACAGTGCCACCAGCCAATAAAGAATTGACCATCTGGGGCCACGTTGGTGAACTGCGGCGGCGATTGTTTTGGTGTTGCCCGATTGGGAGTAATAAATGATAATGCTGCGCATCTTGACCTGCACCCTGTCCTGAAAACCTTAATTTTCATGGGAAAACGAACCGGGTCAAAAAAATAAATCAGTTGAATGCTATTTTAGGCTAATTATTACGCTGCTTCAAGCTCCTGAAAACCAGGGACGTAGTGTCTGAAATGAACTTTACGTGCTGGCCGCATATTTCCAGGTCATAG
>CAYQTY010000022.1:0-1021 GCA_964420535.1 uncultured Leptolinea sp.
TTAAATAAAAAAGGCCGGTGAGTGTTCCAGCACTTCCGACCCGATCACCGGGGTATGCGGCGATACATTGATTCTAGCATGATCCCCGGTGGATAAGTCCCGGGGTTTATTTTTTGAAATAGACCATACGGAGAACCTTAAATCCAATCTGGAATATTTTTATACCCCCTATATAGAGGGGTTGAAGGCGATTTATACCGCCATATGCTCAGTGTGGGCGCGGAGGGGCTCGAACCCCCGACCTTACGGATGTGAACCGTACGCTCTGACCAGCTGAGCTACGCGCCCGGGGAATTGGAATTATATATCAATCATTCAGCTTTGACAAGAAAAGTTTTAAGATTGACATACCAAAAATCACCCCCTCTGTTCCTGAGAACAGAAGGGGGCAACCAGGCTGGTTACGCCAGGTTTTTCCGGGGGATAAAGAAAATCAACAGTGCGGCGAAAAAGAATCCAATCGACCCGATAACGCCCACCGGGATCGGTCCAAGGAGGTTGTTCGCCTGCCCGCCGGCGACAAACAACATACCCAGGGCTGCGATGCCGTTCAATGCCGCGTGACCGATCACAGCCGGCCAAACGCTGCCTGCCCGCAGGCTGGCCCAGCCAAGGAACGTGCCGCACAGGATACAGAACCAGATCATAGCCACAATACCAATCCACGGGTAACCGGCATAGTCCAATCCATAATTATGCCCCATGGCGATGACCGGCGCGTGCCACAACCCCCAGATGGCACCGCTTACCAGCAATGCTTTCTTTTCACCCAACGGGAGCAGCATGGGAAGCAGGTATCCGCGCCATCCAAATTCTTCACCGAATGTGAAGAAACTGTTGATCACTGGCGCCATTATGAACGCTGAAAGGGTTTGCGCGATCACGATCAACCACGGGTCTGTTCCCTTACTGGTCGGATTGGCATCCAGCATAGAACGCAGAGAAGTCAGATTGCCGTCAAATTGGCCGGGAAAGATCAGGAAGTAAACAGCTATTCCAACGAGTGTCAACAACCCCGGGC
>CAYQTY010000022.1:1031-7805 GCA_964420535.1 uncultured Leptolinea sp.
TGCCAACGCCGGCGCCCACATATACCCGAAGGCTTCGAGAAGTACGGCCAGCGTTATGTTCGAGCCTGGGATAACCTCAGGGCTGTTGACCAGACCGCCTGTAAAGTAAATTATAAGTCCCACGGCCCAGGCAATTCCGAACGCGAAACCGATAAAAATATAAAACCGCTTCCAATCAATTGATGATTCCATATAATTGCTCCTGGATAAATTATGCCACCCGTTTGGTTATAATCAAACGTATTACACCGAATTTACAAATTGTATCAACCCTTGGAGGTTTTTATGATGAAAGTGGGTTATATCGGACTTGGCCTGATGGGAAAATCCATGGCGCGGAACATTATGAAAGCCGGATTCCCGGTGGTGGTCCATAACCGGAGTAAAGCGGCTGTTGACGAACTGGTGGCAGAGGGCGCCGTTGCCGCAAAATCACCTGCTGAAGTCGCCCGCCAGGTGGATGTGGTTTTCACCAACCTGCCTGATTCGCCGGATGTGTTGAAAGTCGCGCTGGGGGCTGGCGGTGTGATCGAAGGCGCGCATGAAGGTTTGATCTTTGTGGATAATTCCACCATCAAACCGGATACCGCCAGGGAAATTGCCGTCAAACTTGCTGAGGCGGGTGTGCAAAGCCTGGACGCACCTGTAAGCGGCGGTGATATCGGCGCGCGAAATGGCACATTGACGATCATGGTCGGCGGTTCGAAAGAAGCGTTGAACACCGTGATGCCGGTTTTTCAGGCTGTGGGTAAAACGATCACGCATATAGGGGAACCGGGAGCGGGGCAGGTGGCCAAAGCGGCCAATCAGATCATGGTGGCGGCGCAAATGGTGGCCATGGGTGAGTTGATGATCTTCGCGCAAAAATGTGGGGTTGACCCGCGTAAAGTGGTGGAAGCGATCAAAGCCGGAGCAGCCCAATGCTGGACGTTGGATGTCAAACCGCCCCGCTTGTTTGATGGAAACCGTATGCCGGGTTTTAAAGCCCGTATGCAGAACAAAGACCTGGGGATCGTGATGGAGACCGCCCGCAGTTATGGCGTTCCTCTGCCGGCGACCGCCGTCACAAGCCAGTTGTTTCAGGCGATGGTTCAATCCGGTTTAGGCGAGATGGATAATTCAGCCGTCATCGCGATCATCGAAGAACTGGCCGGCGAAAAATTGAAAGCCTGATGCTGTTTGCAAAGGCGACAATCTGAAAGTAAAAATCTCCATCACCAGGATGGAGATTTTCTTTTTTAATCCTTCATTAGTTTCTCTATGCCGGCTTTGGCTTTCTTATCCAACAGTGCGCCTGTCAACGCGTTCATGATGTACGTTTCCACTTTACCGTCTTCCACATAACGCCGGGTGACAGCCAGGACAGAGAGAATATCAAGCAGCAGAATCTTTTGCTGGGTTTCCTTGCGGCTGGATAGATCCACCGACATCAATTTTTCGGTAATGCGGGGGATCAAATGCGTTTTATAAGGAACGACTTTACACAAGCTTTGCACACACTGGCGGACAGTCACCGGCTTTTCATCATCAACCATAGCCAGGTAATCTTCCAGAATGGGGTCGAACTTACAGGTGGTGTCCCACCGGACATTTTCGGCTATAAGCATCAGTCCAATGCTGCGATGGTACGAATTGGAGCTCGAAAATTTTTCCACCAGAACGTCCCAGAACGGGTAGACATCCGCACTGGCTTCTGATCGATTCTGCAGCAGGAGAAGCGCGTGATACCGCAGGTTGTCAACTTTTTCTTCGAGAAGGTTTACCAGAAAAGGGATATCTTCCGGTGTCAATGATCCGGCACGGGCAGGGATTTCTTCTTTTGCCAGCCCGGCAACTTCTTCGATGGTTAGCATCTCAACACCCCTGTATTCCTACTGGTTTTTTTCCAGAAGTATGGTTTTGCGTTTCCCGAGCGGACGGGTGGGCGGTTCGCCCAGGTCAAGGCGGTAGCCTACGCCGCGGATGGTTTTGATCAATCGCGGATGGCGTGGATCCTGTTCCAGGGCTTCACGCAGCCAGGAGATGTGCACGTCCAGGGAGCGGGTATCTTCAACGTATTCGGTTTCCCAAACCTTGCTAAATAGCTCGGAGCGTTCAATCACTTCGCCTGGACGTTCCATTAGAGTTTGGAGAAGCATCATCAACCGGGGTGTCAGGCGCACCTGTTGACCCTGATAGCGCACGATCCGTTCACGGGTATCCAACTGTAACCCCCCGACTTTTACCACATCCTTTTTCATGGCGGGCAACAGAGGTTTCATTCGGTTTAATAACTTTTGCAGGGTAAAGGGAAGGGAGAGGACAACTTCAGCCTGCGGGTCTTCTGAATCTTGATTTTCCTGTACGATAAGGAGTAATGGAGTGGTGGGGGCTTTGGTTTTGATATTGCGAACAATCCCCTTGCCGTTTGAATACATGGAAGCCGCGTTAACAAGAATCAGATCAACGCGCTGGGTCTGCAATTGTTCAAGCGCGTCCGCGCCATTTGCGGCCATTATTACCTGGAAGCCCTTGCGGGACAATCCTTCAAAATAGGCGGAGCGGGCTGCAGGTTTCTTTTCCACCAGAAGGATAATCGCTTTCGGGAGGGCGGGTCCTGGCGGGGTGGGTTTATGGGCAGCGAATTTTACGGAAAAATCTTCCATCGTATCAGACACTTCCCTGGTAGTGAAAAAAATAGCCTTTGATTTTCAAAGGTTGTGGGTGAGGAATCGGTTCCTTCCCCCTGTTGGAAACCTTAAAAGTAATTTGTTAAGACTTAAGTATTATACACTAAGAATCAACAACGGTTGCAGTCAGAGAATGCGCATGTTAGAATCAGGTCAATGACAGGTTAATCCCTGTCAGGGAGGTTTACATGCCCCGAATGATCGAAGTAGTAATAGACAGTGTTCGAGTCAGCCTGACAAACCAGCAGCGCATTGTCATTTTACGCGAAGTGGATGCTGAACGCTATCTGCCTATCTGGATCGGACCTTATGAAGCCGAAGCCATTACGATTGCCCTGCAGGATATAGAAGTCGCACGCCCCCAAACCCATGACCTCCTTAAGAATGTTCTTACATCTCTGAACGGGCGGTTAGTGCGGGTCGAAGTGGTCAGCTTGAAAGACGATGTGTTTTATGGGAACCTGGTCATTGATGTGGACGGAAAGATACTGGAAGTGGATTCCCGTCCATCTGACGCACTGGCGATGGCTGTTCGCGCGCATGTGCCTATTCTTGCCTCCCGCGAAGTGATGGAAACAGCCGGCATTCTGCCCGAGCAAGACCTGCAGTCGCATGAAGTCTCGAACCCTTCACCCCGTAAACCGGAGTGGACCAAACCGGGCGAGGAAGAAAGCAGCGACCGTCTCTCGGTTTACGAGGATTTCCTGCAAAATATTAATCTGGATAGTTTGAATAAATCATCTGATGATGATTCCAGCGAACCGCCCAGGGAACCCGACGAACCGGGTGCCTGAAATCACCTTATTGTACGTTTCTCCACAAAAGAATCGGATAAAATAGACAAGAGCGGGTGTTCATTCCACCTGCTAATTGATCACCCATGGACGATTTCCCGCTTACCGAAGAAGAACCCATCACCGATATTCAGGTGCAGCCGCACAACAGGCAGGCCGAAGAGGCTGTGCTAGGTGCTGTATTGATCAACCCCGATTCATTTTTTGAACTCGGTCAATTTCTCAAATCCGAAGATTTTTATATAGTTCGTAACGGGTGGATCTGGGCATCATTTGGACGCCTGCATGAAGCCCGTGTTCCCATTGATTTTCTAACGGTAGTTGAAGACCTCGAGAAAAACAATCAACTGGCGGATGCCGGCGGTTCTGCTTATTTGATGGCGCTAATCAACCAGACGCCGACCTCGCTGAATGCCGAGACATACGGTCACATGGTGGAAGAAACCGCCATGCGCCGCCGGATGCTGGCTTCTGCCAACGATCTGGCACGCCTGGCATATGACCAGAAAACCCCGCTGGATAATGTAATCGATACGGCAGAAAAATCCATTTTTGCCATCAGCGAACGGCGCAGCCATAAGGATGTTCAGTTGATCAAGGATGTGGCCAGCGCGTATTATGACCGCGTGGACAAAATGTCCGGCCGCAGCGATGAAATTTACGGCGTGCCAACCGGACTTGTTGATCTGGATAACCTGCTGGGCGGTTTACAGAAATCGGACCTGTTGATCATTGCCGGCCGCCCTTCAATGGGTAAGACCGGTTTCATGCTTTCAGTGGCAAAGAACGCGGCGCAGATGTACAAGAAGCATGTGGCCATGTTCTCACTGGAAATGTCCAATGAGCAACTTGTGCAGCGCCTCGTGGCTCAGGAAACCGGCATAGACACCCAGCGCCTGCGAACGGGCAAATTGAAAGATGACGAATGGCCTCTGTTCACCCAGGCTATTGAAACCCTTGGCGAGACCCACATCTTCCTTGACGACACCCCGGCCATTACCCCCATGCAAATGCGCACAAAATGCCGCCGCCTTCACATGGAATACCACCTTGACCTCGTAATTATCGACTACCTCCAATTGATGTCATCCGATTCGCGCAATGACAACCGTGTGCAAGAAGTTTCCTATATTTCACGCAACCTCAAGATACTTGCCCGTGAGTTAAACGTACCGGTTCTGGCTGCGGCTCAGCTTTCGCGTGCCGTCGAATTGCGCGCTGACAAGAAACCCATCCTCTCCGATCTACGCGAATCCGGCAGTCTGGAACAGGACGCGGATATTGTGATGTTTATTCACCGGCCAGACCTGCTGGATAAAGATAATCCGCGGGCCAACCTGGCTGAAATTATTGTAGCCAAACATAGAAACGGTCCCGTGCATTCAGGCATTGAACTCGTCTTCCGGAATAATCTGGCAAAATTCGATAACGCGGCTACTGTGCAACACCGCTAACCGGGAAGTGAATAATGTCAATCTTCAAGGGCTTCCCATCCGGTAAGATCCGGCTTGTTCCCATCCCTTCCACATTCTTTTCGGAGGTTTTGCCGGAGGTGGATGACGTCAACTTGCTGAAGGTGATGCTGCATATCTTCCGCGCGTTGGACGCACAGGAACGGGATATTCGTTACCTGCGGGAAAAAGACTTGCTGACGGATGACGGTTTGTTATCTTGCCTGAAACTCCCGGACGAAGAAAAGCAGTCTGGCTTGTCAAACATTCTTGCCGCAATTGTGGAGACAGGTTTTATCCTGAAAGCGGATGACCAGAGCGGTCAGAATACGGCGCTGTATTTCCTGAATTCCCAGAAGGGTCGAGATGCCCTGGCTGCGCTACAATCCGGGAAATGGCATCCGGATGACACTGGAACCGCGTCGTACCAGATACTGCCAGAATGGCCGGGGATCTACCGCCTGTATGAAGATAATATCGGCCCGTTAACACCATTGTTGGCTGACCTGTTACAGGAAGCGGAAAAAATTTATCCACCCTCTGTGATACAGTTTGCCTTTGAAGAAGCGGTTAAGAAGAACGCGCGAAACTGGAAGTATATCGACGCGATCCTCCGCAACTGGCAGGAGAAAGGTACCAATGGACAAAATTCGCGAGACCCTGAAGACTATCGGCGAAAATACACCGGCGGGGAATATGCCGAATACATCAACCGCGAATGATACGGATCCATTGATGAATACCGAACCGGAATGCCCGATCTGTCACGGGGTGGGATTTGTCCGGCAGGACCTTCCCATTAGTGACCCGAATTTCGGACGTTTGGTGCCGTGTATATGCCAATCCAACCATCGCAACGGGAAAGCTCCGACAGTTTCCCCCAATTTGAACCGCCTGGCCGATTACGCCAAAAAAACGTTTGACAATTTCAGCGTCAAGGGCCGTATGGGTTTAGGTGATGAACAGGAAAAATCACTCAACGTAGCACGCAGTCATGCCGAACAATTCTCCCGTGATCTCAAGGGATGGCTGCTTTTTTGCGGCGGGTACGGATGCGGAAAAACGCACCTGGCTGCCGCTATCGCCAACCATGCCGCCGGACTGGGAATTCCGGCCCTGTTCCTCACCGTGCCGGACTTGTTGGATACCCTGCGTGCTTCATTCAATTCGGCTGAAGACCCGTACGCTTCGCGCTTTGAAGAGATCCGCAATGTACAATTGCTGGTGCTGGATAACCTGTGGACACAGAACGCCACGTCATGGGCGTTGGAGAAGCTTTTCCAGCTATTTGACCACCGTTATGTGAAGCGCCTGCCCACTGTGGTTACCACGGATATGGACATCGAGGAATTGGATGGCCGCATCCGGTCACGCCTGCAAGATCCGGAACTGGTTACGGTGATCAAGATCAACGCGCCGGATTACCGTCAGCCTGTGCAGCAGGGGATCCAACCCCACCGTTCGGTTCTGAGCCTTTTGCATAATTGCACCTTTGGCAATTTCAGTCTGCGTGAACTGGAAAAACTTGATGATTCTGACCACAAAAGCGTTTCAAGCGCTTTTCAGAAAGCACAATCGTACGCCGAACAACCGGAAGGTTGGCTGGTATTCATGGGACCCTATGGCTGCGGGAAGACCCACCTGGCGGCGGCGATAGGTAATTACAGGGCATCTCAAGGCTTTCCTGTGAATTACTGGGTTGTCCCTGACCTCTTGGATCACTTAAGGGCTACGTTCAACCCTGGAAGCAATGTGACGTATGACCGCGAATTTGAAGAAATTAAAACCTCACCCCTCTTGATCCTCGATGACCTCGGAACACAAACGTCATCTGCCTGGGTTAAGGAAAAACTCTATCAA
>CAYQTY010000022.1:7815-13635 GCA_964420535.1 uncultured Leptolinea sp.
TTTTCATTTCTTTTTGAATTCTTTATCAATTTTCATTCTTTCTCCATTCTCATATTTCATCACAAATTTATTAATTGGTCCCATTTGCATTATGGTAATCTTGTAATGTCTAAGGGAAAAACTCTATCAATTGTTCAATTACCGGTACGCGGCGAATTTGCCGACGGTTATCACCACATCAGATAGCCTGGATGACATTGATGCCCGCCTGCGAAACCGGATGCTCGATAAGCGTATCTGTACGGTACAGGTTCTAATGGCCCCGCCATTTATAAAAGCCGGTATACCCGCAACACAGAAAGTCCGCCGATTGAAAACCGGTGGGCCAATGGCGTAATTTTATTTTTGGCCGGATTTATAAGGCTGTTACCAGACAAAATACTGGTCAGTACGATTGACGCAACTTAATACTCCACCAGGGTGGAATTCCTGAAGACCTGTTGAAAAATATAAATCACCGCTGGTATGTGCCCATCACTTCACCCGCGGCAAGAACATGCCCCACCATGGCAGATGTTAGTTTGTCGGCGGTAAGGCCGGTTGGTAGTGACGGTTCCATGTCCAGCGCGTACAGTTTGAAGAAGTAGCGGTGAGGCTTGCCAGATGGGGGGCAGGGGCCAAAATACCCATTGGTACGCGCTGAATTGGTACCCTGTGTACCGCCATTTGATAACGCTCCTGCCGGCATTCCTTCGGGCAAGCCGGTTAGGTCAGGCGGTAAATTATAGACTACCCAGTGAATGTAGGTACCCATGGGGGCATCCGGGTCATCGGCGATAAGTGCAAGGCTGCGCGCGGTTGACGGAACACCGCTCCAGTTCAACGCGGGGGAGGTATTTGCGCCATCACAGGTGAATTGTGCGGGAACAGGCTGCCCGTTTGAGAAAGCCGGGCTGGATACAGTCAAATTTACCATTTCAACGCCTCCTTTTGTCAGATCAGGTAGAGGAGAAGAAAGCAAAAAGACAGCCAGAATGGCGGCCAGCAAACCACCACCTGCCGTGCAAAAAGTATTCACAACATCGTTGTTTAACCATACTCTTCCGCGAATGTGACGGGTGGCTGCTCCGCAGCCGTGAGTTGGGGATTTCTCTGTTTCCTTCTGGCAGGTGTCGCAATAATACATGGCCTGCGCGACCGCACCCAGTATGGAATCAAGGATGCTGCCGAACAATCCTGACATTATGACCAGGATCAGCAGTCCCACATTATTTGCGAGTGTACCTGGAATGGAAACCGGTTTCACGACCACCGCGAATACGGCAACAAGGGTTGATCCGGATAGAGCGGCGGCAAAACCGGCAAGGCTTACCCCTCCGGACGTACCAGTGTCAACCGGTTTCCCGGTCGTGATCATGCGGGGCTTGCTTTTACCCAGCACACCAATCTCAGTTGCCCAGGTATCGGCGCTGGCCGCGGCTAACGCGGCGGCGAATGCCGCCCAGAGCCACCCGGGATTTCCGAAAAACGGAAAGAGTAAAGCGCATAGTCCGGCAATCGCCCCGTTGGCGGCAACCTGGCCGGCATCACGGCGTGAGCCCTTGGAAAAATTGGTTTCAACCATCTTTTTCTGTTTCTTAAAGAAGCGGGAAAGAAGGCTGGATGGGATGAAAAATGCCATTAACACCATGGCCCAGCTCAATCCTCCAATACCGAAAACGATCGTCCCCAGTATAAAAGCCGCGAAAGCGCCAGACCGGCTTAACGCGCGGGCATAATAAGCGGCTGCGGAGATGATGGCAGCGAGAAATAGACCGAGAGCGAGTTGCGTGAAA
The DNA here is from genome assembly GCA_964420535.1 of uncultured Leptolinea sp. Classification (GTDB taxonomy): domain Bacteria; phylum Chloroflexota; class Anaerolineae; order Anaerolineales; family Anaerolineaceae; genus Leptolinea. The sequence goes on from CAYQTY010000022.1 coordinate 9,591, forward strand.
ATGTTCATTAGCGTATGAATACCAGTGAGAGCAGAAGGAGGAGCGGGGTAAGGCAAGCGCCCGCGAACAATACATAAGCCGGCATCCGTTGGTCTTCATGCCGGTAATAAAAAAGACCTATGATTAATGAAATTGCTACTACGATACCTGAAAGTGTAGGTAACAGCAGCAGCTTCTCAATCGAAACCGGGGGAAGAGGGTTTCCTGTCGGGTCAAACCCCAGAGAAACCAGCGGGCGTGTTGGCATGATTGAGATCGCGGCGATCAACAAAATCAACGTCAAAATAATAGCAGCCAGTATGGGAACGCGAGCCGCCGGGTCGCGCCATACATTACGCATAAACATAGCTGGCTGGGCGCTGAAAGCTGCCATCGGTGACAGGCTGCCCATTTCGGATGTGCGTTGATAGGCACGCATAAAGTTTCTTGGATTGGCCGGCGAAATGGCAAAAACACGTGTAGGCGTGGCAATAAGCAACAGATTTTCGGTTTCTGCCGCAATGAATTCCACTGTGCCCAGTTCCGAGACACGGGAAAAGCCAAGCAACGCACCCGGCCAGCTAAACCGGGGTTGACTGAGGTGATACCCGAGTTCCCGCGCGGGGCGAACCCATTCAATAGTATTCAAGGGAATATCTTCCGCGCGAAGCCCCCATCGCAGACGCAACCCCTCACGTTCCAGTTGATACGTGGCGCGGCCCAATGCCACGGCGCGGTACACAATCAATGGGACAGGGGCGAGAAAGATAAGCGCCACAAGTAAATACAGGATGAAATTCAGCCCGATCTCCTGTTCCATTGACATGTAAAAGGCAAGCCCGCCGGCGCTCAAAAATGTCAGCGCCGCGCCGATCTGAAAAACCAGCCCCCGCCGCCGGGGCGGGCGGAAGACAGTTTCTTCGCTCATAGGGATTCGCGCAGAGCTTTGCAGACCAGTTCCACCTGATCCGCCTTCATTACACCGGAAAATGGAAGAGCCAATCCACGCTCACCCAGGTCTTCGGTAACCGGATAGTCACCCGGCTTGTACCCGAAGCGTTCGGCCATATACGGCTGGAGGTGGATCGGCAGGAAATATGGTCGCACAGGCACACCTTTCGCGGCGAGCCTGTCAGCCACTGCCATACGGTCAACCCCGCGGGGGACACGTACTACATACACAAACCAGCTCATGCGTGTGGTTGACGGGAGAACCGCCAGCGGTTCAATTTCAGGTACGTCAGACAGATACCGGGCGTACAGGTCAGCCACAGTCTGGCGGGCTGCCAGGAGGGTATCTAGCCGTTTTACCTGTGAGGCGCCGAGAGCGGAACTCATTTCATCCAGCCGGTAGTTATAACCGAGAAGTGTGTGCTGCAGCCAGTTATCGCCGGGGGCACGCCCCTGGTTTCGCAGAGCCTGCATACAGGCCGCGTAATCGTCATTGTCGGTGACAATCATTCCGCCTTCCCCGGTAGTGATCTGCTTGTTCGGGTAGAAAGCAAAGATTCCGATGTCACCCTGCTTGCCGGCTGGCGTGTTTTTATACACGGCGCCGAGGGCTTCACATGAATCCTCTATGACCGGCAGGCAATGTTCCCCGGCGACAGACATGACTGTGTCCATATCCGCCGGTTGACCGAAGACGTCCACTGGCAGCAATGCTTTCAAACGGGGATGAATCTCCGCGCCGGCATCATCAAAGTAACGGGGTAATTTTCGAGGCAGCCATTTCCGTGCCCGATCCCCGCCGGCTGTAAGATCGTCAACGGCCTGCTTGAGTTGGTCAACATCAAGATTGCCGGTCACCGGGTCGACATCCACAAAAACGGGGAGGGCGTTCTCAAAAAGGATAGCATTGGTGGAAGCCACAAATGAAAAGGGCGTAGTGATCACAATGTCACCACGCTGAACGCCAACAGCCCGGATGGCAAGGTGCAGGCCGGCTGTTCCGCTGTTCACCGCAATGGCATGTTTGCGTCCGGTGACAGTCCGGATGGCGTTCTCAAACCGGTCAACCCAGGGCCCCATACTCAGATAGGTAGTATTGATAACAGCGCGAACGGCTTCACGATCTTCTTCTGAAATATCGGGTGAAGACATGGGTACAACAGGTGCGATGTGTTTGGTCATGCGGTTATTGTATCAGGAAGAGCCACTGGCTCAAGGCTAAATAAATCGCCGGCCCAAGTATATGTTTGCTTTTTTGTGTAATAAAACCGAGAATCAGACCCTGCCCGATAGCCAATCCGATAGGGTAAAGGCTTGTCTGCCAGTTGCCGCCGTGTAACGCCAGTGGAATGATCTGCCAGAGAATGAACAACCCTGATGAGATCAACCAACCGGCTGTAGGTCCAAAGCGGGACGAAATCCGGGGTTGGGAAAACCCGAAGAAAATTGTCACTTCGCAAAGCGCGATGATCAACAATTCGATTAGCGCTAATCCTTCTTCTGAGCTGACACCGTTGGTTACTGCGGTTATCTTTGACCGCAGGAACAGGGCAAGAACTGCCAGCAGCAACCCGAAGGTGAAACTGGAACGTAGTCCTTCCTTTCCCCACAGGGCGCTTCGGAATGGCTGTTTACGGTAGACGAGCGCGGCAGCAACGACTACCAGACCCAATACATCGAGAATTAAGCGTTGAATGGCTGCTTCCGGATTGAAGACCGTAATTTCACTAACGGCGGAAAAGAAAGATTTATAGATAATGATACCGAATATAAACAAAGCCGCGTTTAATGAAAATGTTACCGAGGCTTCACGCCTCGGGAAAAGGAATTGCAGCGGTTTGATCTTGCGGATGGCCGGGCTGAGCCCTGTAATCATTCCAATAGCAATAACGCCGATCCATTCAGAGATGACCAGCAGCAATGTTCTATTATCCATTATTTTCCTCGGGTTCCGGTTTTTGTTTCAGCGGGTGGAGGTGGTTCCGTCGGTTGGGTTTCCGTTTCCGGCTCCAGGTTCAATTCCACCCGTTCCTCCATACGTACCTGCCCCCGCAGGAAAGCGCCTTCCTCCGTTGAAAAGGCGACAGTTACTACATCACCCCACACACGGCCGGTTGACCGTATCTCAATTTTCTCTGCGGTGATATTTCCGCGTACAGCGCCGGCAACCACCACCGTATTTGCCCGAAGGTTTTCGCAGGTTACGCGGCCGGTCTCTCCGACAACAACAAGCCCGTGAATACTGATCTCGCCTTCCACAGGACCTTCAATACGCACACCGCCGGTGCCGCGCATAATGCCATTCCAGCGGATTCCGGGGCCTAAAACGGTAGTCACCCGTTCGACGGGAGCGGTAGGTGTGGGGCCTGGGGTGGTTGGTTTTCGAAACATGAATATCCTTGATCAGGAAGATAAACGCTCAGGCCAGGTTTGACCCGCGTAGACCCGGCCGCCGGGGGGGACATCTGCTTTTATGGTAGCGCCATTGCCTACCCGAGCCCGAGCGCCAATGGTGATATTGACGTTGATGGTAACACCCATGCCGATCTGGGCATGGTCCTCAATTTTAACACCTCCCGCGAGTAATGCGCCGGGAGAGAGATTAACACATTCACCAATATGACAATCATGGGAAACCACGACATGGGCATTCAGCAAACTGCCAAACCCGATCGTAGATTCTGTACCCACGTAACTCAGCGGAAGAACCTGTACACCGGCTGATAGTGTGGCAGAGGGCTCGATCCAGGCTGTAGGATGTACCAGAGTCGGGAAGGAAAATCCGGCTTTGGCCAGTTTTTCAAAAGCCTGAAGGCGGGCGTCTACATTACCTATACCGCCAATCCCGTTGGCGGCTTCATGAAAACCAGCATCAAAAAGCTCTTCCAGCAGATCGTCGCCGCCAAATACAGGTAGATCCATTACCCGGCTGCCGGCGGGGATGTTCGCGTCTACGATGCCGCCGACCTGATAGGAATCTATTTCCCGCACAAGGTCGATCAATGTTTTTCCGTGGCCACCGCCGCCAAATAGCAAAATAGTGGATTCGTCTATCCAGGGGGGGATCAAATTCTTCCAGTTCGCTTTATCCATATTCACAGGACATCCTCACTGA
>CAYQTY010000022.1:13645-19195 GCA_964420535.1 uncultured Leptolinea sp.
ACCACATAACGCCATGGTAGGTTTACCCATGGTTCTCCCGCGTATTGTATTCCAATCCGGGGTGTTCGGGCAACGATTTCTTCTGGTACGTGGACACCTTCTTCTAAATAAAGGCCGCTCGATGGGTCGGTAAGTAGGATGCCATTGCATTCATTGCTTATGGCAAGGGCACGGGTCAAACGGGCTGGACCGCTGCACCAATCCCGGCGGGCAATACCTTCCCGATGCCGGGCTATTTCTTCGATGCCTTCACAGGGAATAAGCGCCCTGATCAGAACTGCCGCCGGGTAGCCTTCGTCACCGCAAACACAGTTTAACATCCAATGCATACCATACGTAAAGTATACATAGGCACGCCCGGCTTCGCCATACATCATGGAATTACGCCCGGTTTTACCTGACCGGGCATGGCAGGCCTGGTCGGATTCGCCATCATAGGCTTCTGTTTCGCAAATCCAACCGCTGACGCGAATACCGTCAATTTGCCTGACCAGGCATTTGCCCAGAAGATTTCGGGCAGCTTCCTGTACAGGCTGCCGGTAAAATGTGGCAGGCACGGGCCGGCGGTCAATAATCATACTTTTGTGTTTCAACCGGTCTTTTGATTTAACCGGGTGTCTTTTTCGAATGTCAACCGGAGTCCGGTTTCCAGAGCTATTCTTGGTTCGTATTTCAGTAATAGCCGGGCGGATGAGATATCGGCGCACATGCGAACAGTGTTGACTTCATTGTGCGGATTGAACACAATTTCAGGGCTTCCGCCTGTGATATCCACAATAGTTTGTGCCAGTTCTCTGACGCTGGTTTCGCGGCCGGAGCCGATATTGATCGTCTTCTGATTGATCCCGTCCATGGTCGCGGCTGACACCATCGCATTGGTCACATCGTCTACATACACATAATCACGGGTCTGGTTTCCATCTCCATGAATGACGATTGTTCCATTGTGCGCGGATTGCCGGATGAAATACGGGATGACCGGAGCGTGAACCGGCGGGAAATGTTGACCGGGACCATAGGCGTTGAATATTCGAAGACAGACGGTTTCAATTCCCCACAGGCTGCCAATTGTTTTAATATAATATTCCGCGGCTAATTTGGATACCGCGTAAGGTGAGCGCGGATTGGGGATCGTATCTTCTGAGATGGGTTGTGTGGACTGATCTCCATAAACCGCGCCGGAGGAGGCAAAAACCACCCGCCGTACGCCAACATCGCGCATGGCTTCCATTAATGTAACTGTTCCGCCGACATTTACCTGGTTATATTCGCGCGGGTAGAGCATTGATTCAGGCACCAACACGCGGGCGGCCATGTGATAAACGCAATCCACATCCTGCAGCAATGTCCACAATTTGGGGCGGTCATTAACGTCACCCCGTGTGAAATGGACCTCAGGTAAAAGCACCGATGGATCGCCGGTGGAACAATCGTCAACACCCCGTACGGAGTGGCCTTCCCGGGCGAGTGTGTTGGCAAGGGATGAGCCTAGAAATCCGGCTGCGCCGGTAATGAGAAATCGCATTCTGGTTTCTTCCGTGTTATCTGTGAAAGATGTATGTGGATTATAGCATGGAGTGAAATTGTGATAATCCGTTCCTTTTTACAATAAAAATATGATAATTTAGCTACAAAAGATATTAAAAACACACATACCCGAAAACCTTAGTCTATATTATTATTAATTGTGAAGCGAAAACTATCTGGTACTAAATACCTATCTCAGGAGAAAACCATGTCTAAAACAGTCGATGATTTGAAAGCCGCTTTCGCCGGGGAATCTCAGGCCAACCGGAAATACCTTGCATTCGCGAAGAAAGCAGATGAAGAAGGCTTTGCCCAGGCAGCGAAATTGTTCCGCGCGGCCGCCGAGGCTGAGACCGTTCACGCCCACAACCACCTCAAAGCAATGGACGGCATTGGCGGTACCCTGGATAATTTGAAAGAAGCCATGGGCGGTGAAACATATGAGTATGAATCCATGTATCCCCCCATGGTAAAAAACGCGGTAGAAGAGGGTAACAAAAAAGCAGAACGCAGCTTCAAGTTCGCGATGGAAGTGGAAAAAATGCACGCGGAAATGTACAAAGAAGCCATCGAAAAAATCAACACTAAAGAAGAAGTCTACGATTACTTTGTGTGTCCGGTCTGCGGGTTTACCGCTCCGAAATACGCGCCGGATAAATGCCCGATCTGCGGGGCACCCGGTACAAAATTCATCAAAGTCGTCTAAAACCTGATATATAGGAGTAAAATAGTCCGGTATTGATACCGGACTATTTTTATAAGGAGGGGTATTATGCCCTGGCAACAAGTATATGATCCTTTGAATAATATATTTTTAACGACACTGGCAGCCATAACCCCGGTGGTAATTCTGCTGGGATGTCTGGCAGTTTTTCATGTCAAAGCGCATTACGCGGCATTACTGGGACTGGCCGCAGCCTTGGTCGTTTCTATTGCGGTCTTTGGCATGCCTATTCCTCAGGCTGCCGCCGCGACCGTGTTCGGCGCCTTCTATGGGCTCCTGCCAATCGGATGGATCATCGTCAACGTGATTTTTTTATATCAACTGGCCAACCGGAAAGGCGCGTTTAATATTTTGCAGGAAAACCTGACATCTATTACTCAGGACCGGCGGCTTCAACTACTACTGGTTTCATTTTGTTTTGGAGCTTTCTTTGAGGGAGCAGCAGGTTTTGGAACTCCAGTTGCCATCACCGCCTCCATGCTGATCGGGCTGGGCTTTGGCCCGTTGCAGGCCTCCGGGTTATCACTGATCGCCAATACAGCACCGGTTCCCTTTGCCGCCCTGGGTACACCCATTCTGGCATTACAGGCAGTCACAGGTTTTGATCTGCAGACACTAAGTTCGGTCATCGCGTGGCAATTATTGCTTTTTGATATCATCATTCCCTTCTGGCTTATTTGGGCTTTCGCGGGGTGGAAACGAATGCTCGAGATATGGCCTGCGCTGCTGGTTGCCGGTGTGTCATTTGGCATCACCCAGATAATTATTGCCACATTACACGGACCCTGGCTGGTGACAATTGCCGGCTCGCTGATCTCCATCGGGTCACTGGTGCTTTTTCTTAAACGCTGGAAACCCGAGTATATTTTTCGCTTTGAGTCTGATCCGGTTGTACAAACCGAGATCAAAAAACACGCTTACACCCGTAACCAGACGCTTCAGGCCTGGCTGCCATGGGTGGTACTTTCTGTGATGATCTTTATCTGGGGGCTCCCTCCAGTTAAAGCCTGGTTTGATACATTCTCCACGATTAAAATTCCCGTTCCTTTCCTGCACGAACTGGTTCAAAGGATGCCGCCGGTGGTTCCTTCACCCACAACAGAAGAAGCGATCTTCAACCTGAATTTCCTATCTGCCACCGGTACAGGAATTCTGTTTGCCGCGTTGATTTCCGCCCGCATCCTTGGGTACGGCATACGGGAAACCTTGCATGTCTACGGCTCGACGATCAAGCAGGTGCGTTACTCCCTGTTGACGATCATGGCCATGCTGGCTCTCGGGTATGTCACCCGTTACTCAGGATTGGATGCATCTCTGGGTTTGACGTTTGCACTGACCGGCTGGATGTATCCTTTCTTTGGCACCCTGCTCGGCTGGCTGGGAGTGGCGTTGACCGGGTCTGATACGTCATCCAATGTTTTATTCGGCAGTTTGCAAAAATTGACCGCTGGACAGGTGGGCGTCAATCCGGTGTTGATGGCTGCTGCGAACAGCTCCGGTGGTGTAATGGGTAAGATGATCGATGCCCAGAGTATTGTGGTGGCGAGCACAGCAACCAAATGGTACGGGCACGAAGGTGATATTCTCCGTTACGTTTTCTTCCACAGTATTGCCCTGGCTGTCCTCGTCGGATTGGTGGTGATGGCCATGGCCTATATCCCCGGACTGGCAGCGATGATCCCGGCTGGATAGTCAAATAGGTTAATTAAGATCGTTAATTAACAATATCCTTACGGATTAAATTCGCCCGCTTTGTATAATGAGGAAAAATCTTATCAAAGCGGGTGAATTATGCCTGATTATGGTGCTCTGCAAGAGTTGCGTAAATTTGTTGCACCCGAATTCGTGTTTGGGGTGGGTGCCCGCAACCTGGTCGGGCGGTATGCCGCCAATTTTGCGATCAACAAGGCGCTGGTGGTTTCAGACGAGGGGGTTGAAAAAGCCGGCTGGCTGGATTCTGTAATTCATTCCTTGCGGAATGAAGGTGTTCAGACTGAAATTTTTACCAGTGTACATTCCAATCCCCGCGATTTCGAAGTTATGGATGGCGCTGACCTGTACCAGAAAAAGAACTGTCAGGCCGTTATCGCTGTTGGCGGCGGCAGCCCAATGGACTGTGCCAAAGGTATAGCCATTGTGAGCTCTAATATGGGGAATGTGTTGAAATATGAAGGGGTTGACGAAGTTGCCAACCCCGGTCCTCCGTTGATTTGTATCCCTACAACGGCAGGCAGCTCGGCGGATGTGTCGCAATTTGCCATTATCAATGACACAAAGCGATCCGTAAAAATTGCCATTATCAGTAAGACTGTTGTGCCAGATGCGGCATTAATTGATCCTGAGACAACGTTGACCATGGATCCATACCTTACCGCGTGCACCGGGCTGGACGCGCTAACCCATGCCATTGAAGCCTATGTATCCAACGCCCAATCGCCGGTCACTGATCTTCATGCCCGTGAAGCTATCAACCTGGTATGGCACAATTTATTGAGTGCCATCAATCAACCCGACGACCTGGATGTGCGCTGCCGGATGATGCTGGGCAGTATGGATGCCGGTTTGGCTTTTTCCAATGCCAGCCTTGGCGCCGTGCATGCCATGGCTCATTCACTGGGCGGATATCTTGACCTTCCGCATGGCGAATGTAACGCGCTTCTGTTGGAGCATGTGGTCAATTTTAACTTCGACGCGGCTGTTACCCGCTATATTTCCATCGGCCGGGTGATGGACCTGGAGATGGACGATAGTGACCCTGAACTATCACGAAAAATCCTGGTGCAGGGAATACATGAATTCAGGATGGCTGCCGGTGTGGACCGCTCACTCGGTCAGATTGGCGTAAACACCAGCGCTATCGACGAACTTTCGGCAAAAGCCTTCCGTGATCCCTGCCTCGTAACCAATCCGAAAAGCGCTACTGTTGCTGATATCAAAGGGATCTACACAAATGCCTGCTGATGTTGATAGCCGTGATTCCCTCAGAGACCGGATCATCGGGCTGGGGGAAAAATCAATCCATAAGAGCTACTACCCGGAATTGAAAAACCGGTTGGCTGAACTGGAACGGTTCCGTTCCATGTTGGACCAGAGCTCGAATATTATTTTCATCGTCAACTTTCCTGATTTCATGATATTCGATGTGACGTCACCGGTTGCCTCACAATTGGGTTGGAATCCCGAAGATCTTGTTGGAACATGCTTTTGGGACATCGTTCAGACGGATGTTCGTGAATATATCGGAAAGCATTTTGGCATCGAATGGCATAAAAACGAAAAGCGGGAAGTTTTTATTTCGT
>CAYQTY010000023.1:0-11853 GCA_964420535.1 uncultured Leptolinea sp.
GCGCAATTCCACTGAACCGCCTTCCGGTGTCACCTTGCCGGCGTTTTGCAGAAGGTAAATGATCACCTTCTTCAGGGCATCATGATAGGTGTAAAGGTCCGGCAGGAAGGTGGGAAGGTCTAGTTTTACGGAAATATCTTTTTCCATGAAGCCCACAGAAACCGAGGAAATCGCCTGGTCAATCGCGTGCCCCAGGTCCATTAGTTCAGGTTCGAGGTCGATCACGCCGCTGTTCAATACATCCAGATCGGTCAGATCGTTCATGATCAACCGAAGCCTGTCCAATGAAGCTTTCAAGTTCTCCATCGAGGCCTGGCTGGCTTCCCGCGCTTCGGGGGAGTTTTCACCGGCGATCAGCAGGTCAACATATCCGGTTATCGTAGATAACGGGTGACGCAGTTCGGTGATCAGAGTGTTGAATTTCCGCAGACCTTCAACGGAAGCCTGTGAGATGGTGGATTGTTTCTGCATCTCCTTCAGGCGGCGGCGGGAATCCTGGAGCAGGTTTTGCAGCCGGTTGATCTCGGCGCGGGCAGTGATCAATTCGTTGCCTGTTTGTTCGTCTGTAACCCCGCCCGGAGCGGGTTTGGATTGTTGTTCTTTTTCCGCGATGGTTTCCAGCAGCAGCCGGTTTTCATTTCGCAGGCGGTCAATCTCGGATTCCGAGGCTTGCTGCAGCGTGAGCATCTGCAGGGTGTTTTGTTCCGGCAAAACCTGCACCGCCGATAATCGCAGGGTATCGAGGTTTGATTGGAGTGTCTGGTTGGCAGATTGCATCGCGTCAAGTTCTTCCGCAAGGCGGATCAATTCCTGACGTTCGCGTATGGCAGTCTCATTGTTGCGGAAAATGTGCGAGAGCGCGGCGGCTGTCTGCGTGAACTGCTGCAGGGTTTCCATCAGGAAAGAGGCTGACTGCCCTGCGCGGATGAGCACGGCAGAACCCCAGGGTGAACCGTGATTCTTTATGGGTAATAAAGCAATCGAGGAGATCCCGTCGATTTTCAGCAGGCTTGAGTAACGCGATAATTCCAGCGCGTTTTCATTCGACGGGCGGATGACTGTCAACTCTGCCGCGATCACACCGTTCAACGTGCGCGGATATTCGTTCCCCGGCAGGTCGCAGGGTTCAATCCAGGTTTGATTGGATATGTCGTACCCGGCGGATACATGCAATATCCCCTGCATATCCGCGAGTTGGACAAACGCGCAGCCCTGTGCTTCCAGTGTGCGGCAGAGCATACGGGCGATGGCTTCCTGCTGGCGGGTGAGGTCCAGGTTGGCCACGGCAGAAAGCCAGGCGTTAATCTCATCCGGTACCGGGCGTGAAACAACCTGGTCCATCACCCGGTCGAATGAAGCGGGAGTCTGGCCAGCCTGCTCCGGAAGGTCAAACCGGCGGCCAAGAAGCGGCAGCAGGGGAAAGGCGCATAACATGCCCAATCGGGCAAGCCCGCTAATGTTACCCTGCCGGGTGATCAACGCCAGGCTTACCGTGAATCCGGTGAGCATCAACATCATCATACCGATGCCGTACGTCCAGAAGGACGGCTGTTTACGCAGGATCAACATGGAAAAGAACAATACAGTAAGCAGGATCAAAAAGTGCCAGGTAAGGTCAGCCAGGCTGCCGTTGAAGGCATCCGGGTTGCCCGGGTAAAAGAACGCTGTGACGGTGATCACAACTGGAATTGCCAGGGAGAAAGCGACCGAAGCAACCGTTTCGAGCCTGCCGGGACGTGGATACAACCACAGCCAGGCAGACCAGATCATCAACAGGGTGAGTGATGAGCGTTCCAGCAGCGCGAACGTTTCCGGTACTGACCAGACGCCGGTATCCGGGATCAGGGTATAGAAAAGCGGGAGAAAACTGGCCAGAAGAAGCACGCCCAGTCCGATAAAAATATGCCCCGGTATGCGCAGGTTATTGACCCGGTAACCTGTCCAGATATTGAGGAAACAGGCGGTAATGGAATAAATGAGAATCAGGTAATACACCAGATTCCCCGGGAAGGAGTTGAGAATGTTGATGACCGCAGGCAGATTGGTTTCCATTAAATGTGTCAGGCTTTATGAGAAAAATTATAGCATGTGGGCCGTGTTTCCTAAAAATGAACCGGGTAGGGGAAAAATCACCCATCTATCATGATGAAACCCTCAGACAGAAGGTATAATTTACCGCTTATGAATGAGACAGTAGAAAGCGGAAGCCTCTCATGATCGTCATCGTTGATTACGGACTTGGCAACCTCGGCTCGATCAAGAACATGTTGAAAAAAGCCGGGTTTTCCTCGTTAATAACCGATGATCCGGCTGAGATCGAAAAGGCAGATAAGATCATCCTGCCGGGTGTCGGCGCGTTTGATACTGGAATGCGCTACCTGCAGGAAAAAGGGATGCTTTCCATCTTGAACCACAAAGCCATGGTCGAAAAAGTGCCGGTTCTCGGCCTGTGCCTGGGCGCCCAATTGATCACCAACCGCAGCGAAGAAGGTGTTCTGCCCGGTCTGGGTTGGGTGGATGGTGAAACCGTGCGTTTCCATTTTGACAATGGCGCTCCTCAATTAAAAGTCCCGCACATGGGTTGGAATGTGTTGCAAATTGTCAATGATCATTCATTCCTGAACGGCCTGCCGGAAGACCAGCGGTTTTACTTTGTTCATTCCTACCACATGGTATGCCATGATGAAAAGAACGTGATCGCCAACACAACCTACGGCTACACCTTTTCATCGATCATCGGTCAGGGTAACGTGGTGGGGATGCAATTCCATCCGGAAAAAAGCCACAAATTCGGGCTGCAGGTTCTGGGAAATTTCGCGAGGAGCTGACCCATGATTGGAACCCGGGTGATCCCCTGCTTATTGTTGCGCGGCCGCGGCCTTGTTAAAACGGTCAAATACAAAGACCCCACCTATCTGGGCGACCCGATCAATATCGTTCGCATTTTCAATGACAAGGAAGTGGACGAACTTACTTTTCTGGATATTACCGCCAGTGCCGAAGGGCATCCGCCGGCGTTTGACCTGCTTCAGGATATCGCTTCCGAATGCTTCATTCCGTTCGGTTATGGCGGTGGTGTGCAATCGTGTGAAGATATTCGCCGGTTGCTGAAGATCGGTATTGAAAAAGTGGTGCTGAATACCGCCGCGGTGGAAAACCCCACGCTTGTGCGGCAGGCAGCCGATGATTTTGGCAGCAGTACCATCGTGATTTCCGTTGACTTCCGCCGCAACCTGTTCGGCAAGGCCGAAGTGTATTGCCGCAGCGGCAAGAAAGCCGCCGGCGTGGACCCGATCGCCTTCGCGAAACAGATGGAACAGGCCGGAGCCGGTGAGATTTTATTGAATGCCATTGACCGTGACGGTACCCTGCAGGGGTATGACCTCGATATTATAAAAAAGGTAACATCCGCTGTATCCATACCGGTGATCGCCTGCGGCGGCGCGCGGGATATCAACGATCTGGCCAGTGCCGTACACGAAGGCGGCGCTTCAGCAGCGGCGGCCGGCAGTATGTTTGTCTTTCAGGGCCCTCTGCGGGCTGTCCTTATCAGTTATCCCACCCAATCTGACCTGCGCCGGGCGTTTGCCCGCTAACCGGGGAGACTATGACCGAAATGTATACCACCTGCACCCGCTGCATCATGGATACCACCGACACGTCGATCACCTTCGATGAACACGGAGTCTGCAATCACTGCTTGAAGTATGATGAAGTTGTTAATTCCTATCCATTCAATTCACAGGCCTCCATTGACCTGGAACTGGATAAGATGCTGGAACGTACCAAAAAGAACGGCGAAGGCAAACCCTATGACTGCGTCATCGGCGTTTCGGGCGGTGTAGACAGCACCTACCTGGCCTACATAGCAAAAGAAAAAGGCTTGCGGCCGATTGCCGTCCATCTGGATAACGGATGGAATTCGGAATTGGCCGTACACAATATTGAAAAAGTGCTGAAGAACCTGGGAATCGACCTGCTTACGCATGTGCTGGAGTGGGACGAATTCAAAGATCTGCAGATCGCCTTCCTCAAAGCCAGCGTTTCGGACGCGGAAATTCCCACCGACCATGCCATTAGCGGCATTCTGTACCGCGTGGCGCGCAAGTACGGTATCAAGACCATTTTGCTGGGCACCAACATCGCCACCGAATCCGGACTGCCATTTTCCTGGACGTATGGCGTGAGTGACTGGATGTACATCAGCGGCATCCACAAGAAATTCGGCACGCAGAAATTATCCAATTACCCGCACTTTAGCTTCTTTGATGAAGTCTACTGGAAGCTTTTCTGCGGTATCAAAGTGTTCCCCATCCTGGATTTTGTTCCCTACAACAAGGCGGACGCGCTGGATGTGCTGCAAAACAAGCTGGGTTGGCAGTATTATGGTGGTAAGCACTACGAATCGATCTACACTCGTTTCTTCCAGGGATACATCCTCCCGAAGAAATTCAATATCGACAAGCGCAAAGCCCATTACTCATCCCTGATTCGCAGCGGGCAGATCGCCCGTGACCAGGTGTTGGAAGAGATAGCCGCGCCCACGTATCCTGAAGATATGCAGCGTGATGACCGGGAGTATGTGATCAAGAAGTTATGCCTAACCGAACAGGAATTTGACGAAATCATGGCGACGCCGGTTAAAACGTACCGCGATTACCCGAACTATTACAACCTTGCCTCTAAAACGATCGGGTTTGAACAGGCACGAAAGATCGTCCGCCGGTTACGGTCACTATAACAATGCGTATCGCGTATGTAACCCTGCACTGGCCGCGCCGCAAAGCCAGCGGCATCGGCAGAAAAATTGAAGAACAGATGGCTGCCTGGAGACAGGAAGGCCATACAGTCCAGCTATTCTCACACCGCACCCCGGTTGACCATCCGGAAGAACTGGTGGATGGACTGAGCTTTGAATACCTGCCAGCCGGTAAGCTGATGACGGAAGTCAACCGCTGCCGGGCGATTCCCGAACTGGTGAAGGCCGTTACAGAATTCGCCCCGGATGTGATCTACCTGCGCTGGAGCATGTACGTGTTCCCGTCACACCGCCTGTTTCGAGTGGCGCCTGTGGTGGTGGAAATTAACACGGATGACGTGTCGCAGCATGAGATGCTGGGGAAGATCTATTCGACATATAACCGCCTAACCCGTGGTATCTTCCTGAAGAATGCCGCCGGATTGGTGTTTACTTCCAGTGAACTTCAAGCCTGCAACAGTTTCGCGCCGTACAACCGCCCCAATGTGGTGATTGCCAATGGCATTGACCTTTCCCAAAACCCCGAGTCACCCGCGCCGGACAACGCGCGGCCGCGCATCGGGTTCATTGGTACCCCTGATCTCTCCTGGCAGGGCGTGGACAAGATCGTGCGGTTGGCAGAATTGTGCCCGGACCTGGATATAGACGTCATCGGGTTTGATGGTTTGGAAGAAGGCAGCCGTAAACCGGAAAATCTGTATTTTCACGGGTATCTGGAAAAAGACCAGGCGCGGGCTGTTCTGTCTAAAGATGATGTCGGGCTGGGCACACTGGCACTTCACCGCAAGGGAATGGATGAGGCTTCATCTCTGAAGACCCGTGAGTACCTGGCATATGGCATTCCGGTCATCATCCCGTATATTGATACCGACCTGGCTGACCTGAAAATTGATACAATCCTGTGTATCCCGAATACAGAAGATACTGTGGATCAAAACTGGCAGGCTATTCATGATTTCGCGTTCCGCATGCGCGGCAGGCGGGTTGACCGCGGGATCATCTCCCACCGGATCGATTCACATATTAAAGAAAAGGTACGTCTGCAGTTTTTTGACGCGTGCCGCCATGGATCAAATACCCGTAATGAAAAAAACAAATAGCGCGATGAATTCAGAAACCACCGGCCGCCGTCCGGCTGCCCGAACCGTTACACTGGTTTACCTGTTCATATCCATCCTGTTTTTCCTGGCGTATTACGACTTTTACCAGGGCTTCATTTTGCTGGGTAATCCTCCGTCATTCGCCTCCAAACGGTTTGACGTATTTCTCGTTTTCACGCTTCTCCCGTTGGGACTGTGGATCTATGGTTTGAAGCTGGCGCTGACCGGAATACTGCCCCAAAAACTATATTTAAAGTTTTTGAAATTGGTTTCCCGGCTTCCATTAGCGGCTCGGGTAGTTTTGGCCGTGCTGTTGCTCTTTTTTACTATGTTTATTTTCCTCTACAGCCCGTTCGGCCGCTATCAGTTCATCTACTGGCTGCGGCTATTTACCATTCTGATCTGCGGATTCCTGTCAACGCTGCTGGTTTTTCCGGAGAAGGTTGACTACGCCTGGCTGCTGAAAGCGGCTGGAGGTGTGGTGCTTGCCACCGTCATCTTTGTGATGGGCGACTGGCTGACCAACGTGACCGATTATCCCTTCTCACTGGGATGGTCTGAGGGCAACCGTTTCTGGGACTATTCCATCATGTTCGGCTTCAGCCGATATCTCAACCCGAGTGGTGAGGCAGTGGTTCCTTTCCTGGAAGCCGGCCGTCAACTGCTTTGGGCTATTCCGTTTGCCATTCCCGGTATCAGCATTCAGGGTATGCGGTTGTGGAACGTGTTGGTCTGGGTGATCCCGCCATTCCTGCTGGGATTGTCATCCGTGTTGCGGGCTTCCACATTCAAAAAGGAGTGGGTCTGGCAGGTTGGGATCGCCCTGTGGGTATTTCTCTTCCTGAGCCAGGGTCCCATTTACCCACCGCTGGTGATTTGCGCCATAGCGGTGGTGATCGGCGTCCGTCAGAAGAACCTGGCCCTGGCTATTCTGCTGGTGGCTGTGGCTTCGTATTACGCGCGAATATCCCGCTGGACGTGGATGTACGCCCCGGGACTGTGGGCTGGCATGTTGACCCTCGTAGTGCTCGAAAACCCATCCTTCAAGAACGGCCGCTGGAAGGAATTGATCCGTCCGGTGGTTCTGGGGCTTTCCGGACTGGCGGGCGCTGAGATCATCCCGATGATTGTCTCCCGCTTTTCCACCGGCATGGTCGCCGCCGAAGGTTCCATGAAGGTCGCTCTGGCCAGTTCCTTCAATTTCAAGCAGCCTATGCTTTGGGAACGGTTGCTGCCCAACCCTACATACGCGCCCGGCATTTTGCTTGGCTATCTCTGGGTAGCCGGACCGGTCATTCTGTGGATTGTTGTGATGGTGATCCGCGGGATCTGGAAGCCGAATTGGATGCAAAAATCCGCGCTCGGAGTAATTATTGGCGGATTTTCCGTGGCCGGGTTGATCGTAAGCGCGAAGATAGGCGGCGGAAGCAACCTGCACAACCTGGATATGCTCTGGGTGACAATGGCTTTGCTCTCCGCGTGGATCCTCCGCGACTGGCTTGATAGAGGTCTTCCGGGCCTGTATGACCTGAGAGTAAAAAGCGTACCGGCCGCATTGTGTATCGCGGCGGTATTTCCCACCACTTCCATGATCCAGTATGGTGAACCGTATAACGTACCTGGTCAATATTTTGTGGAATCCTCTCTGAGAAAATTGAACGCCGAAGTACAACAGGCGAAATCACAGGGGGAGGTGCTTTTTATGGATCAGCGCCAGTTGCTGACCTTCGGTTATGTTAAAGATGTTCCACTGGTGGCGGATTATGAAAAGAAACTGGTGATGGACCAGGCGTTGAGTGGCAACCAGTCATATTTTGATGAGTTTTACAAAGACCTGGAAAACCACCGTTTTTCCATGATCGTGTCAGAACCTATCCGCAAATCCATGGCGGATGAAGATACCCGCAATTTCGGGGAAGAAAACAACGCCTGGGTATACTGGGTCTCCCGGCCTTTGCTAAAATACTATAAAGCCAAAGTAACCTATGATGAGGTCGGTGTTCAACTGTTAGTTCCACGCGAGAATTGATCATGAACGATATGGAGCCTGACCAACGTACAGGGATCAAGAATCTTCCCTGGGTTTGTTTTTTTGCTTTTCTCTTCATCCAGTCACTGGCAGTCATTTTCTTCACAGTCTCCCTTCCCGGAGATCCGAAAAACAGCCTGATTCTCGGCCTGAGCCCGGCACGGTTGGCGCTGGTTCTGGGTATTCTGATTCCCGGATTGGTTTTCGCCGCGGCCGCGTACGTATCAGGCGCGCGATTAAGTGCTATCCGGGATATTTTTGAAGAACGCTGGCGGGAAGATAATAACTTCCTGTGGATCGAAGGATTGGCCATCGTGGTCAGTCTGGCTGCATGGGGCTATCTGGTATATCTACGATCTGGTGCGGATGGCGCTGATAATCCAATGTACGTCCGGTTTCTGCCATTTCTGGCATGGATGATCGCGCTCGGGTTCCAGTTTTTGGTCTGGTTGTGGTACCAGTGTTACAGATGGAACTCCGCGTTTTTAGCTCGTTTCAAACCGGCTTTCAACGCCACGGCAATAGTTGCCGCGGTTTTTCTGGTACTTGGTCTGATCATGGCATTCACCGGGTGGGGTATTACACCCGATATCTTCTTCTGGGGAAATCCCGGGGTACCGCTGCTGGCCTGGCAGGTTTGGCTGGCGCTGGGCTCAGGGCTGATGCTGTTGACGGTACTGGTCACTTTTCCGGTGATCCGTTCGTACCACAAACGCCTTGACTGGATCATCGGCGGCGGGTTGTTCCTTCTCGCCATAATCTTCTGGCTAGCGCAGCCGATCCCGCGTAGTTTCTTCTTCCCGGCCGCGCGGGCACCGTCTTTTGATATCTACCCGTATTCCGATGCCGGTTTTTACGATTATGCCGCTCAATCCGTGCTGGTGGGAGAAGGATTTCTGAATGGCAAGATCGTCACCCGCCCGTTGTATATTCTGTTCCTGGCAGTGCTACACGGTATGGAAGGTCAGAATTACGCGGATCTAATCGTCCTGCAGACGCTTGTACTGGCTATATTCCCGACGGCGCTTTACTGGCTGGGCCGTTCCATGCGCAGCCGCGAAGCCGGTCTGGCTGCCGGTCTGCTGGCAATTTTCCGTGAATTGAATGCCATTGCCGCGACGCCGTTGACGGAAGTCAGCCACTCAAAAATGTTGATGACAGATTCCATGACCGGGCTGGGTATTTGCCTGTTTTGCCTGGCGGTGTTCCGTTGGCTGCGAAAAACCGAGATCCGGCCTGTGCGGGCAATCCTTGTTGGCGGCTTTCTGGGTATGTTGACCCTGCTCCGGTCTCAGGCGCTGCTATTCCTGCCGGTCGTACTGGTTTTCCTGTTTTTGCAGCGCAGAATTTTCTGGAAGGATATCCTGAAAGAAGCGGCATTTTTCACGCTGGGTATGGTTTTGGCTGTGTCTCCCTGGGTGATCCGTAATGGTGTACGCACCGGCGACTTCGCGCTTGACCAACCCTCACAGGCTGCCATCATGGCACAACGCTACGCCTCATCGGTTGAAGCGGCACAGAATACAAAAATCGCCGCCAGCACCGGGAACGTCAGCGGGCATATCTGGCAATACACAATGGCACATCCGCTCGATGTGGCGGGGTTTGTCAGCGCGCATTTTTTGAACAATGAAATGGCCACATTGGAAGTTCTGCCTCTGCGGGCATCCTTTACGGATTATCAAGATAATTTTCAGGTTTCCACCCTGTTCTGGTTGGACGGTATTAATGGCATTTCCGGCTGGCAGTGGGCTTTGCTTGTCATCAATCTGCTTCTGATTTCCATTGGCATAGGGTCAGCCTGGGCGAAATGGCAATGGGCAGGCTTGCTTCCGCTGGCGTTTCAGATCGCTTATTCGCTGAGTAGCGCGCTGGGACGGATCTCAGGCTGGCGCTTCATTCAACCGGTTGACTGGGTTGGATATTTTTATTTTGCCCTGGGATTTGCCGAGATTTGCGTGTGGGTGTTTGCCGCGTCCGGGTTGTCACTGCGGCCCAGGGAAAAGAACACCCGCGAATTGCCATCACAGAGGATAGTTTCTCCGGCATGGGTATCCGCCTCGGCAGGTGTGATACTGTTGACCGGGATGCTGCTCCCTCTGGCGGAGTGGATTGTTCCGCCGCGTTACTCACCGGAAGCGCAAATGCAGGCTGCCGGCGCGGCAAAAGAATCACCACTACTGAACCAGGCGATCGGTTCCACACAAAAATTTATGGAACAGCCGTTGGCCGTACGCATGGTGGGACGCGCGCTGTACCCACGCTGGTATAAAGCTGGCGGCGGTGAACCCGGCAGCGGCTGGGCGGCGTATAAACCCAAACCTGACGCTCACCTGGGCTTTATGATGGTGGGCCCGTATGGTGAGCAGCAGATGGTTTTGACAATTCCGCAGTCACCGGATCAATTTACTCATGCTTCGGATGTGATCGTATACGGCTGCCGGAAAACAGGGTATATAGATGTCAGGCTTGTGGTAGGATACAGTCAGCCGGAACCGTTTGAATACGCCTCCGGAAATCCATCTACACAGTGTGATCCGCTCCCATGAACTTTGAAGATATTCTGAAAGCCCAGGAAGAAAAACTTTGTGTCGTGATCCCGGCGTACCGTGTGGCCGGGCATATTGAAGCGGTTGTCAACGGCGTTCCGGAGTGGATCTGGAAGATCATCGTTGTGGATGATAAGAGCCCTGATGACCTGGCTGACCGGGTTCAGGCGCTGGCTAATCCGCGCGTTGAACTGGTGCGCCATGATGTAAACAAGGGCGTGGGCGGCGCCACGCTGACCGGTTTTGACCGGGCGGTGGAACTGGGCGCTACTGTACTGATCAAAATGGATGGCGATGGCCAGATGGACCCGGCTTTTCTGCCAGAGCTTCTTGAACCAATCGTCAACGGCGAAGCAGACTTTGTCAAAGGCAACCGGTTTGGCCGGTTGGAATCCATCTCACGAATGCCTTTCCACCGCCGCATGGGCAACCTGTTCTGGTCTTTCCTGACCAAAGTCGGCAGCGGCTACTGGAATGTGTTTGACCCGAACAACGGCTACCTCGCGGTGGATGCGGATGTCTACCGCCGGTTGGACAAAAAATACCTGCACCCCCGTTACTTCTTTGAAACCAGCCTGCTGGTTGAATTGAATATAACACGCGCCGTGGCGGAAGAAGTCCCCATGCCGGCCATCTACGCCGGCGAACCAAGCTCACTCTCGGTTTTCAAAGTGATCACCACCTTCCCGGGATTACTGCTTTCGCGCTACTTCCGCCGGATCTGGCTGCAATATTTTGTGCTGAATTTTTCCGTCGGCACGATCTTTATGACCCTCGGGTCGATCATGTCGCTGTTTGGCATCATCTGGGGCACGGTATGGTGGCGCCAGTCCATCGTTACCGGTATCCCGGCTACAGCTGGAACGGTTATGGTGGCCTCACTGCCGTTGATCCTGGGCTTCCAGATGTTGATCCAGGCGTTGACACTTGACGTGCAATCCGTACCCACCTTCCCGGTTTCCTCACGAACCGGACGCAGGCAGGGTATAGCCCGCAATCTGCAGGTGAAGTAATGAAAGCCGCATATGTATTTCCGCGGGTGATCCGCCACTTTCTGCCGGAAAAAATCACCCGTGCTCTGCTAATGCGCGGTATGATCATCCGGCCAGGTCTTGAAACCCGCGCCCCGGAAGAAGCCGCGGCCCGTTATGAACGCGACCTCGCGACCGCCGGTGTGAGCCTGAAAGGCAAACGGGTATTTGTGTTCGGGTATGGCGGGCGCTTCGCGCTGGCTTGCAACCTGTTGAAGCTGGGCGCGGACCATGTCACCCTGTGTGAATACGCCCATCGGCCCGATGAAAGAGCCAACGCGCTGCTGCTTCCTGAATTTGAAAAATACCTGTCACACAGCCTGGGAAAGACTTTGCCGAAAGATGAATGGATCACCCTGCTTCAGGGTGACATCCGCGAGTTGGC
>CAYQTY010000023.1:11863-12917 GCA_964420535.1 uncultured Leptolinea sp.
CCATAAATCGGATATCGTGTTAAGCACTTCCGTTTTTGAGCATCTCACCGACCCCGCGGGTATTCTCGACGCGTTGATCCGTCTCACGGCTGCCGGTGGAACGCACCTGCATTATATTGACCTGCGCGACCATTTCTTCAAGTACCCCTTTGAAATGCTGACATACACAGAAAATACCTGGGCCGCGTGGCTGAATCCCACCAGCCATCTGAACCGCTGGCGGCTGCCGGCTTACAGGGAAATTTTCGAACAACGTTTTACAAAAACGGATATCCATATCTTTGAACGTAACCCGGAGGCCTGGGCGTCCATAGAGAGCCGGGTGCTGCCGGAGTTTAAAACCGGCGATCCACAGGTGGACTGCGTCACGCAGATACGGGTCACCGCAGGGCTGTAAACCCATAGAAAGCATCAATCCTATGCTGCGATTACTTCAGGAAATTCTTCCTACCGGATTATGGTGCCTGCTCTGGCTGATTGGCGGATATGGTATCGTCCGGTTTGCTTTCCGGCTGCCCGAACGCGAACAGTGGATGGCAGGTATCACCCTCGGGCTGGTCGTAGAAACCTGGCTGGCAAACCTGCTGACCCTCTTCCTCCCGGCGGTTCCCGCGTTCTGGCTGGCTTCCATCGGCCACAAACCGTCTGAGTGGATCAAGACATCCGTTCCCTGGTGGCAACTCATGAGCCTGGCGTTTACCACCTGGATATTCTTTGCTATGTCGCGCGGGTTGGCGATCTATGATGACTACGCCCATCTGCCAACATTATCCATGATGGCTGCCGGCGACCTGCCGCCGCATTTCCCGTTGGATCCTACAATTTCTTACGGGTATCACTACTTCCTGATGCTCTTTTCCGCGCAGATCATGCGATTGGGGAACCTGTATCCCTGGAACGCGCTGGACCTGGCGCGCGGGTTGTCATTCGGGCTGATGATCGTGTTGACCTACCTGTGGGTGGCACGCCTGACCTTCAGCAAAGTTGGCGGATTTGCCGGCGCGCTGATGGCTGCTTTCGGCATGGGCACCCGCTGGATCATTTTGCTGCTACC
>CAYQTY010000023.1:12927-18791 GCA_964420535.1 uncultured Leptolinea sp.
TTCGTAAAAAAATCCAGGTATTTTTTACCCGGTATAAGAAAAACAATGGAAAAACTCAAGCGGCCGGTTGACTGGCGCGACCCTGCTGGAAGCGGTCAACCGCAACTGGGGAATCGAAGGTGCCGGCCCCATCGGGTATCCGTTTGGCTTTGCCAACGGTATCGTGGCACCGGGCTTCATGAATCACGGCCCCAACGGATCGATCAATCTGGCCATCAGTTTGCTGTTGTTGATGACCTTCAACCGCTGGCGCGGCTGGAAGGGCGCGGCAGTCACGGTTGTTCTGTTGGCTGCCAGCCTGTTGATCAGTGAAACCGGCACGGTATTACTGGCCGGAGGTATGGGAGTTGTGCTGCTGATCAAGATCATCCAGAACCGGAGTTTGAAACTTCCCCGTGATCTGTGGATTTGGACAGGCGTTGTGGCCGTCGGATGCCTGGTTGGATTTATTCAGGGCGGCGCGTTGAAAGATATTGCTGCCGGTGTGTTCGATCCGGACGCCGTTTCGTACCAGACCGTCGGCTTCCGGTTGATCTGGCCGCCGGAGATCGTCTCGTCACATCTGGGAGTGCTGTCACTGCTCAAACCGGGTCAGTTGATTGTCGCCCTACTGGAGCTTGGACCGGCGCTGCTGGTGTTCCCGCTGCTGGTGGTGTACGGCTTGAAAGCCCTGCGCGTATCCCGCTGGTATGAAGCGGTGCTGGTGTGTTCGGCTGTTCTCAGCCTGGCGATGATCGTTGTGGAATTTGCCGGCTCAACCGGTGTGCGGAACACGTCACGGTTATACCAGTTCGCTGGTACATCGTTGTTCTTTTTCGTACCACTGGTGTGGATGTACGTCTCACGCCGCGGTGACACGCTGAAAACACTGGCTGCCGTTATAGGTGGTGTGATCATGTTCGGCGGGATCATTCTGGCCGGTGTGCAGATCCCGGCGATCCAAAAACCGGTGTATTCATACTTCATCACCGATCTGGATGTACAGATGGAACGTGACTACTGGAACAAACTGGAGCCGGGCGCGCTGGTTTTTGACCCAATTGTTTCCCGATCTGCCACCCTGTTTGCCCGCGGGTCCAATGCCAATTACACCTGGTACAAATCAAAACCGGAATGGGAAAAGATCGCTGCCTCGCCGGACCCGTTCAGCCTGAACGCGGGCGGCTACAGCTATGCCTATTTTGACCAGGTTTCATGGGACGAAATCCCCGTGGATATTCAAAAGAAGTTTGACGACCCGTGCGTGACCGTCGTTAAAGAAGTGGAAGACTGGCGGCACGATTTCCGCAAGCTGATTGACGTCAAAGCCTGTTCAGCCAATTAAGGCTCGATCACGCTCTCCGCAAAGAATACCTGGAAACTGTCTGATACCGGCTTGAATTGGCCGCAGTAGACAGCCTGCCGGCCTGTCGGTTTCACGATATCCTCGGGTCCGGTCAACCAGAACGCGTTGCCCGCGTGCAGGGCGTCATTTTGCTGTGAGATGACATATCCTTCGGGGATGGCTTTCAAACCCTGCCCGACAAGCGCGTCGGGGAATTGATCGAGGTCTTTCACGAAGCGTTCGTAAGGGACGGAATACGGGTCAGTCGTCTTCCCCACCTGTATGGTGGAACCGGCGTCAATCCGGGTGATGAACGTCTCCTGCCCGGAAGGGCAGACGGCTGTTGGAGTCTCCGGCACACGGGCGAAACCACGGATGGCAAGCGGTATGACCAGCAATCCGGTGACCAGCAGCGCGGTCAACCCGTATGCCATGACAGGCGCGTCCGTGGAAACATCGCTAGTTGATTTCTTGCGGAGCAGGTCAATGACGGCTAGAACAACATAACCAATGGCGAGCGCCATACCGGCAATGGACACGGCATAAGCGCGCATATTCTCCACTTCCCATGGCGCGGCGAACGGCAGGCTGAATAATACGCCGAGGTTCAGCGCCAGCAGCAGGGTCAACTTCATATTGCGCCGGAAGACCAGCGCGGCAGGCAGAAGCGCGATCAGAAGACCGTTGGCTATCCAACGCAGCGTGAATTCCAGCGGCGCGCCAGAAAGGGTGACCTCACGCGGAGTGGAAGTGGAATCAAGGTAATTGAAGGCCGAATATGGGGCAGCGGAGAATAGCGCTGTTACCGCGTGCCAGCAGGCTGACACCGCTTTCAGCGGATTGGCCAGGAATATCTGCCAGGAGATCTTGTAGATCTGCTGTGCCGCGTACCCTTCATTATTACCCACAAAAAATTCCGGATGGTCCACATAGACGGCATGCCAGCCGGTACCGCCGTTGACCAGGCTGTAGATCAGGTTCGCGAAATTGGAATACGAGGCGGCTATACCGGGCGCCAGTACCGCCGTCAGAATGGAATTGATCAGGATGCCGGCTGCCAGCACAAGTCCGGCCAGTAAGCCGCGTTTCCAGAACGTTTCATTTGATTTGAAAAAGAAAACGATCCACAGAAAGAGAACCGGCAGAGTGAAGACCGCTCCCGGGCGGGCGCTTTGTCCCACGGTCAGGCAGAAAAGCCCGGCCAGCGCGGCTGGAAGATTTTTACGGGATACCGCGTTCCAAAGCAGGGTCAGGCTTAATACGCCCAGCGCGAATCCGAGCGTATCAGAGAGGACCGCGCCGTTGAATTTGCGGTAATAAAAGAGAAGCAGGACTGTCACTACGGCGGGCAGTACGGCGTTCTTTTCAGATTTTTTGACTTCGCGCGCCAGCAGCCAGGTGCATACGGCTGAGATCAAGGTAATGATCAAAACCGACAGGCGCAGGTTCCGCCCGGTGACCAGCAGCAGCGTGGAAAAGAACGCCGGAAAGATAGGCCGGCGCGCGGAGATTTGCGAAAAAATGCCGCCATCCAGCAGCCGGAGCGATTCGGAATAATATCCGGCGCTGTCAAACCAGGGGAGCAGCCCGAAAACATCATAAATTCCGTGCGTTCCCATGCGCCAAAGGGCTGTGAGTACAGCGGAAAAGGCCAGAAGGGTCACCGCGATGGACGCGATTTCGTCCCATGGACGGGGAAGCCGCCACAAGAGCCAGAGGATGGCGGTCAGGGTAAGCAATGGAAGGATCAGGTCGTTTTGAAGAGAGAGCCCGATCCGCAGAGGGGAGATAAAGCCGGATGAAAATCCCAGAGCGGCAGCCAGTACGATCGCGATCCAGCGGCTGGGATTCTTTGATAGAAATGTGAATAGTCTTTTTTTCATTGTCTTTCGAGTTTGATATAGGCGAACATGGCCAGTAATTTTTCGAGAGGTGTCAGCAGCTTTTCAAAGAACACCCAGAGGGGGAAGCTCCACTCCGGCATCAGTTGGCGTAGCGACACGCCGCCGCTCACCAGGTAGCGGAAGGGCATGGTCAACTTGATGGTGACGATCTTCCACTCGGGAAATTCTGCTTCAAATTGTGCCCGGTCACGGCCGAAGATAATCCATGGGAGGGCGTCGTTGGCGGTTGTGAGCGGACCGCGATAATCGAGTTCCCAGCTTTTGACCCGGGGATCGAACGGTTCGTGATGAAGCACATTATAGACAAAGGTTGACCAAGGAGTGCACCAGGGTTCGATCATGGCAATGCAGCCGCCTTTTCGCGTGCACCGGGCTGCTTCGGCAAAGAAAAGCCGGTTATCCGGAATGTGGTGCATCACGTTCGTCATGAATACCGCTTTCAGCGAACCATTCGCGAAGGGCAGGTGCTGCGCGTCGAGGGCGATGTGAGAATCAGGATGAAAAAAGATATCCGAGGTGTGCAGTTCGGGAATGAGACTGTCAAGAAATCCGCCTGCAGATCCGATCTCCACCATCGCACCATCCATATCCTTTACGGCGCTCTTCAAGTCAGCGTACCATTCCAGGTACACCCGGCGCAAGAATCCATTGCCCAGTACCACCTGTTGACGGATACGGGCCGTCCGGGGGTCATCAAGGTCAAGCCCGTACGTGAGTGGATTGGACAGCCAGGTTTTTGTCATCTGGAAAAATGATGCGCTTTCTATTACAGAGATAAATAACGGTCTCATCAGCCGGTAATCGAAAGCGAGACCTCTGGCAGGTAATTCAACCGGTCAGTATTCCACCGGCGAGTTTTTTGTCCGGCGGTCGCCAATTTCGCGGGCCGGAACACCGCCGACGATCTTGTAGGTTTCCACGTCGTGGGTCACAACGGCGCCAGCCGCGATGACCGCTCCTTTGTGGATGGTAATGCCCCCCCGGATCACCGCGTTGGCGCCGATCCATACGTCATCTTCGATGGTAACCGGCAGCAACACGTGATTAACCGTTGTCATGTACACATCCGGGTCGGTATGCTGGTGATGCGAGGTGACAATGGTCACGTGTGGGCCGATCAAAACGCCGTCACCAATCGTCAGACCGCCGCGGGCGTCAATCAATGTGCCGGTGTTGATACCGAAATCCCTGCCGGCTTTCATGCCGTAGGTATGTGTCAAGAACACGCCGGGATAGAATTTAGGGAAAGACGCGCACTTGACCAGAAATAACCGGTAAATAGTTCCGCGGACCATCAAACCCAGGAATCCCGGCAGAAAACGGAAAAACCACTGAATATATTCTTCAATGACCAGGTGAACCAGGCGCCCCCTGTAAAAACTGGCAAACCGTTTTAGAGCGTTCATTGAGAACCGGTCCAGTATCTTATCCAGAAGGCTGGAGGACGGTTTTGATCCGTTTTCCTGCATACGATCACACCTTAATTTCCGGAATGTGCGAAACCACAAACGAATAGTTTACTATAAAAGCACCGGATCAGGCCTCTGCGGCGGACAATCCGGCTGGAATAATGTTGCATGTATAATTGTGCCGCATGAAATTCTCTGACCGCATAAAAAATAACCGCTGGCTTGTTCCACTCGCGCTGCTCGGGGTGGTCTTCATTACCTATGGGTACCAGTTATTCCGTATGGGGCTGTACTGGGATGACTGGGAGATCATCTATCTGGATCATTTCAATGACCCCAAAGCCTACTGGGATTACTTCCTGTATGCCCGCCCTCTGACAAGCTGGATCTACCTGATGTTCGCTCCACTGATCGGCATGAACCCGGTCGCGTGGCAGGTGGTCAATATTCTGCTGCGTTGGGCAGGTCTGCTAGGGTTCTGGTGGGCCTTGAGGCTTGTGTGGCCCAAACGGTCCTTTGAAATCGGCTGGGTGTGCTTGCTATTGGCTGTCTACCCCGCGTTCACCCAGCATTCCGTGGCATTGACCTATGTGCGCCATTTTGCCTGTATCGCCCTGTTTGCTGCCTCGCTGGGGCTGAATTTGCTGGCATTGGACGACAAACGCCGGTGGTGGCTGTTGACAGTCACCGGGGCATTCGCGTCCCTGCTGCAATTGATCACCCTTGAGTACTTCTTCGGGCTGGAACTGCTGCGTCCGCTTTTCCTGTGGATCCGGCTGAGACAGCGCGCTGATAACTGGAAGAAGTCCCTGAGAGACTTGATCGTGCAGTGGCTGCCGTATGTAGCCGTTCTGGTCATTTTTGGTGTGTACCGGTTCGTGTGGTATCCGTTGGTATCGCCCAACCCGGAAGCCAACGCCCCTGTGCTGCTGCAAAAGATCACCGAAAATCCGCTGGGAGAGACCATAAAATTTGCCAACCTTGTTCTGCAGGATATGGTTCACATGACGGTTGACAACTGGCTCGCCCCGCTGGAGCCCGGCGTCTTTGAACTGCGCGCCAAAGCCAACTGGCTCTCCTGGGCGGCTGCCGGTCTGATCACCCTGA
Organism: uncultured Leptolinea sp.; assembly: GCA_964420535.1. Taxonomy (GTDB): domain Bacteria; phylum Chloroflexota; class Anaerolineae; order Anaerolineales; family Anaerolineaceae; genus Leptolinea. The sequence continues at coordinate 18,672 of CAYQTY010000023.1, forward strand.
TCAGCGCCTGGCTGCTGATCAAATCGCAGGGCAGGGATGAAAGTAACGAAACTGCATCTGACCACTTCAGCCGTGACGTGGTTTTGATCGGACTGATTGGTGTGCTGGCAGGCGGTATTC
>CAYQTY010000024.1:0-18691 GCA_964420535.1 uncultured Leptolinea sp.
GGGATCTTGCCGCCGAATTGCACAAAACGCGATGACTTACCGGTGTTGCGTACCGGCGCGATGACGCTCTCGCCGAACAATCCGCCGAACGAGACCATTTCACCGGCTTCCTTGCCCGGCACGGGTATGACGCGCACCGCGGTGGTTTTGTTGTTGATCATACCGATGGCCATTTCATCCGCCATGATGGCCGAGATGGTGGCCGCGTCCACAGAACCGGGGATGGCGATCATATCCAACCCCACCGAGCAGACGCAGGTCATGGCTTCTAATTTTTCGAGAACCAGGCTGCCGTCGCGCACGGCCTCTGCCAGGGCGCGGTCTTCACACACAGGGATGAACGCGCCGCTCAGGCCGCCTACACTTTGACTGGCGAAAGTACCGCCTTTCTTCACGGCATCATTCAGCATGGCAATGATCGCCGTGGAACCCGGCGCGCCAATGGCATCAACCCCCAGGATCTGCATGATCTCGCCCACACTGTCACCGATATTCGGCGTGGGGGCGAGGGACAGGTCAACTACCCCGAAGGGCAGTCCCATGGCTTTAGCCACCTGGCGGCCGATCAATTCGCCACTCCGGGTGACGCGGAAGGCGGTGCGTTTGATCTCGTCGGCCAGGTCGTGCAGGCCGAGGTTTTCCGCGCCTGATTGGGAAATTTTCAACTCCAGCGCGCGGGCGATGACGCCGGGGCCGGAGACGCCCACATTGATCATCACCTCATGCTGGCCCAGGCCGTGGACGGCGCCGGCCATGAAGGGATTGTCACCCGGCTGGTTGGTGAAAGCCACAAATTTTGCCGCGCCAAATCCGCCCTGATCGGCTGTTTTCTCGGCCAGGTCTTTCACCGTCTGCCCGAGCAATACGATGGCATCCATGTTGATGCCGCCGCGGGTTGTACCCACATTAACGGATGAGCATACCTTTTTTGTACGGCACAGGGCTTCAGGGATAGCCTTTATGAATTCTTTGTCCCAGCGGGTGAAGCCGTTGGATACGTCGGCGGAAAACCCGCCGAGGATGTCCACGCCCACAGTTGCGGCGGCTTCGTCCAACGCGATGGCCATATCCACAAAGGCGTCAGAGTCAAACCCGGCGCCCACATGCGAGATGGGGGTGACGGCGATGCGTTTGTTGACCACCGGGATGGCGTATTCACTGCTGATGGCTTCACAGGTGGAGACCAGATTGGCGGCGTGGCGCTCGATCTTTTCCTTGATCGCCTTGCAGGTTCCAGCCGCGTCTTCACGGTGGCAATCCAGCAGGCTGATGCCCAGGGTGACAGCGCGCACGTCCAGATTTTGCTTCTGGATCATATCAACGGTATTTAAAATTTCATCAGATTGGATCATGGGAAGAGTCCTGTAAAGGGATGCCTAATGGATCGGCAGGTTTATCTCGTTGACGGCGCGGAAGATGTTGTAATGCTGCAGCACAACGCGCAGGGTGTTTTCTTTCGCGAAATTCTGAAGGTCACGGCGGACAGCTTCGATCGACGGGCATTTACTCAGGTCGGTGATCAGGATCATCACGTATTCGCCGTGTGCGCTGGTGGTGGAGAGATCCAGAATGTTGATGTTGTTGGCCGCGCAGAAAGAAGTCAGTGTGGCCACAAAACCCACCCGGTCGGGGCCGGTGGCGGTGAGCACGTAGGCGTTATCGGGGATGGATTTACCGTTGACATGATGGGCGACATCCACCTTTTTGACGGCCACGTCGATGGCGGTCTCACTGCGGGCATCCACTTCAGCCAGCTTGCGTTCGATGTCACGCTGGGTGACATCCGCCGGAAAGGAGGCCAGCAGGATCATGGTGAAATAGCCGCAGAGTACGCTCTGGCGGATATCGGCGATGTTGCCGTTCAGGTCGCAGATGGATTGGGAGACATCATGCACAATGCCCACGCGGTCGCGCGACATAATGGATACAACGTATTGCTGTTGTTTGGCGTTCATGGGATGATTCCTGACAGATTGGAAAGATTATTCCGCGATTATACGGGGAATTCACCCTTTATGGCCAAACATCCCGAATATTATTCGGGTACTTTAAAGACGAAGGTTACGCCATCAGAGGTGGGAACATACAGAAGAGAGTCGTCAGGTGACAGGATGGGATCTCCTGGATAGCTTTTTGAATTATATAAATACGGGAAGAAACTTGTCACCGATACAACAGCTTTGGTTTTTAGATCCCGTGCACACAAAAAATATTTATTTTCATTTTGACCAAGAGAGTACTTTGATGTCTTATTATTTGATATGGGCCCAAAACCATTACACACTATATCTGTTGAACCCATTAATACACTTTGGTCTGGATTTTCAGGATTTATTTTTTCACCTGACTTCAGGTCAAAATACTGGTTGAAAAAACTGAATATTGATTTGTCTGTATCAACGAAAATTATCTTGGTGGAATGTGGCTTTAGTGAATCCATATCGGGAAAAGATTCCACATCTTTAACGTGGATAGAATAATTGATCTTCCCGGTATTTGCTGTCCAATTTATTCCAGTTCCCCAACTCCCAAAACCCAAAATTGAATCTGAGTTCTCAATAAAGTTTAAACTATATATAAAAACTCTGGATTTAACGTCCAGTAAATCTTCATATGGTGAGATATAGCTGTTTTCTATTTCGCGCAATTTCTTACCTGTTAGTGTGTTCCAGACATAAATTGCACAATCTTGACCTGACGTTACCAAAGTCTTTTCATCAGGAGAAAATGCCATCGCCAGTATTTTTTTGTTGTGGCCAATCATCCGGCTGACTGTTGTCAATTTATCAAGGTCTTCCACCTGTATCATCCCGTTTTCCATCCCAAGAGCAAGCAAATTATATTTGGGTGAAATCGCGGCAGATACGGCTTTGTATGTTGACAGGATTTTCTCATCAACTGTTCTACGAACTTCGATATTCCCTAGAATGCCCTCATAAACAATATACTTCCCATCATTTGAAACCATTACTTTATTTGCCGGCTCAGAAAAGATTTTTGATTGCCATTGAATGGACGAACCATCAGAATTCCATAACTGTAAACTTCCATCGAGAAATCCAACTACGATTTTTCTAGACCCCGGTTGAAATGCAAAATCGATGACGGGTTGTTTTGCCCCGCCGATTGAGTAGAGTAACTTCCCATTATTTGCGTTGAAAATCCGGAGGAGTTGAAATTTTTGCCAGATATTACTCTCTGTTGTTCGATACCTAACGGCAAGATAATTATTATTATCAGAAAAAGCCGCCATGTACGGTATGAGAGGTGTCGCTATTAATGAATTTCCGCAGGGAGAAAAGAATTCTAGGTCACAACCTTCGGGTTCAGTGCGGTCTTTAAAATAGATGTATTGAGTTTTCATGCCTAACGGAATTGGTGATTTACCGTCAGTATTCCTATAAATTTCTTCAACAGTCTCTTCATCGCTTTGTGTGGTTATGTTATCAACATCTGTTATTTCTTTATAGATAATTTTTGATTTGAATAGAAGTGATTTATCAGGAGAGGTTACTGATAAACCTTTATAGACGTTGATATCAGTCTCTCTTTTTTCGGTCCAGTTATCTTCGTATATCTGATCTACTATTTCCCCGGAATTAAGATCAACCAGGAAGAAATCTGAAGATTCATCATCCAAATAAAGAATCGCCTGGTCACCTTTGATGCTTATTTGAAGATCTTTAATTCCGCCAATGGGCTTAACAAATGGCATCCAGACAGGCTTCTGGTTGATTTTTTCCATGGAAAATTTCGCCAGTCCATATGAACTGGCGGCAATAAAGAAACTCCCGTCAGCCGAGAATCTGACTGCCTGAAGCGGTCCGTAACCCCACCGGTTCACTTCGGTGAGATTCACTTCATCTGATTGCTCTGGTTGCTCTGAAGTTTTTAACGGTATTGGTGTAATATCCGCCTGTGACGGGTCATTCTCCGGGCTGGCACTCACAGGAATCCAGATAGAGAGTAGAAATATTATAGATATTGAAACAAAGAAGCCTTTTTTCAATGCATCTCCTCTACGTTCCGGCGGAACAATCACCAATACAATGCCAAATCGAGGAAGCCGGAACCATCACATACCACCCTGTGGATTTGGATTAATTCTATACCAGATCAAAAAAAGGCACCCGGGCATAAAACACCGGGTGCCATAATAAATTCATGTATGGATCAGTGAATCACACCCAGTTCCCGGCCGACCATCGCGAACGCCTCCAACCCCTGATCCAGGTCTTTGCGCGTGTGGGCGGCGGAGATCATCACGCGGATGCGCGCCTTGCCCTTCGGTACGGTTGGGAAGCCCAGCGGCATGGCGAACACGTCACTTTCAAACAACCGGCGGCTGAACTGCTGCGCCAGCGGGGCTTCACCCAGCATGATCGGGGTGATTGGCGTGGTGCTGACGCCGGTGTCAAAGCCCAGGGTCTTCATTTCCGCCTTGAAGTAGCTGGCGTTCTCCCATAACCGGTCCACCAGTTCGGTGGATTCTTCCAGCACATCCACCGCGGCGATGCAGGCCGCGGCATCCGGCGGGGTGACGGCGGACGAGAACAGGAACGGCCGGCCGCGCTGACGCAGCCAGTCAATGATCACTGGTTTGCCGGCCACCACACCGCCCATCACGCCAAACGCCTTGGACATGGTGCCAACCTCGATATCCACCTTGCCGTGCAGGTGGAAGTGATCCACTATCCCACGGCCGCCGGTTCCCAGTACGCCTTCCCCGTGGGCATCGTCGACCATCAGCAGGATGTCGTATTTTTCCGCGATTTCATATATCTTGTCCAGCGGGGCGATATCGCCGTCCATGCTGAATACCCCGTCGGTGACGATCAACGCCCGGCGGTAGGTTCCGGCGGCTTCCTTGATCACCTGCTCCAGCGATGCCGGGTCGGCATGGGTGAAGCGGATGATCTTTGCTCCGGAGAGGCGCGCGCCGTCAATGATGCTGGCGTGGTTCAGTTCATCCGAGAAGATCACATCTTCCTTGCCTACCAGCGCGGGGATGGTGGCCAGGTTGGCGCAGAACCCGGACTGGAAGGTGATGGCGGCATCCACTTTTTTGAAGGCGGCCATACGTTTTTCCAATTCGAGATGAAGTTCCATGGTGCCGGCGATGGTCCGCACAGCGGCCGGTCCCACGCCGTATTTGTCAATGGCAGCCTGCGCGGCTATCAACAACCGGGGGTGGTTGGCGAAGCCCAGGTAATTGTTGGAGCAGAAGTTGAGGGATTTCTTCCCGTCCACCACCAACCAGGCGCCCTGAGGGCTGCCAATGGTGCGGATGCGGTTGTAAAGTCCTGCCTGCTGCAAGGTGTCAATTTCTTCCTGAATCCAGTTCAATCGGTTTGCCATACATGCCACCTCATAAATTGGGATAGTTAGGATAAATTGATTATAGGTGAATCCGGAGATGCCGGTTTCCGTTTAGATGCCAAAAATCCGCGGGATGGTCCATAACATACAAGTCAATGCGGTAAGCATGGAACCGCAGAAGGGCAGCAGTGAATTTCGTTGTTTTTCCGGTCTATCCGGCTGATCTGCTGAAGGCGGATTGGCGGCCGCTGGTTTGACGTCCGTTTGCGGAGGAGGGTTTACGGCCTGGCCGGATTTAAAGGTTTGAATATCGTCTATATAAATCAGTCCCTTGTTTACCGCGTCACCGGCCGGGAAGCCGAAAGCGAAGCCGGTGATCTGTTCCGGGTGACTGAATACCGTTCCGCCATCCGTTTCCCATTCCACGCGCTTGAGGTCAGCCCATTTTGTCTGTATGGTCACCCATTTTCCCGGGGCGGGCAGGGGTATCTCGCGTGCATTGGTGGCGCGTTCACCATCAGGCCCGGTAAACACGTCAAGATGCAGGGTTGTCCCCGCTTCTTTGACATACAGGCTGAACTGGATGCCATCGGATTGACTGAGGTCGCGCGGGGCGGGGAAAAAGTTAGAGCAGGTCGCCCAACTGTTGGCCGCCACATTAAACGTGATCTGCATGCTCTGGTTGCCGCCGGATGCCAGCGTGTTGGTATTCTGGCAATCCAGCGCGGTGGACTGCGCGGCTTCGTCCACGTTGGCGTCCCACACGGGCTGGTTGGATTCAAAATCATAGAGTATGCCGGAAGCCGTCCCGGCTGGCGCGGCAGGAGCGGCAGGCGGGTTCTCACCTGCCGGTTGGGCTGTCGGGGCGGGGTTCTGCGGTTGAGCGGCAGGCGCGGCTGCGCCGGCGGCTTTCCACCGGTTGTAGAAGATATTCAACATGGGCAGGAATTCCTGCGTGGCTTTCCGGTTGCCCTGGCTGTTTGGGTGGTCATCTTCTGACGGGTAGTATTCCGTGTTGCGTTTGTCGTTGGTCACATGCTCAATGGCGCCGTTGTTGAAACGGTGGTGGTTGTTGGGTCCGGTGAGGATGTTGAAAAAGTCAAACACAGCTACATTGGGCTGCGTGTAGTTGTTTTCCCGAAGCCAATCATTGACCAGCCACTGATTGAACGCGCGCGCGTTGTTGGCCAGTGAGCCATCCGTCAACGGCGGGGCGGTGATCACCACAAAGAGTTTGTCAGGACGGGTTTTGAAATATTGCAGGATCTCGTTGTAAATATACTTCGCGTTCCCTACATTCAGGTCCGTACCGGGTGTGGGAGGGTCGTTCGGGTTGCCTTCAAGGGCCGAATTGGGGAAGCAGGATTTGAACAGAATGATCTGGTTCTCTCCCCCGGGGTCTGTCAACGTGCGTTCGTATGGCGAGTGGACTTCTCCCTCGGTATACACCGCCTGCATGATCGCCGGAGTGTTATTCTCGCGAAACCATTCCACCCAGTTGGGGATATCGGTGCGGTCGCCGATGGAATCGGGACCCCAGCCGTAATTCGTGTCACTTGGATAGTAGTTGTTCTGCTGAAACGCATTCGCCAGTCCGCCATTTCCATCATTCAGCCAATTCTCCCCCGTGGAATGGTGGATGAAGATCAATCGCACGGGTGTTTCCGGCGGGTTGGCGTCAACTTCCTGCGGAGATACAGCCGCGCAGGTAGACAGGAACATCACAAGGCAAGCCAGTATCGCGGTCAGGCGTTTCATAGGTCACTCCTTTTCAGAAAAGGGAGAAAAAATGGAAACGATCAGCGCGTACCAGTAAACCCGGTTCAATTATACAAACCGGTCAACCATGATTACAAATGCGGAAAAAAGCGCGGCCATCCCTTCGGGCAGCCGCGCTTTTATAAATAAATCAATCGGGAAATCCGGGAGAAGTTTACTCCTTCTTTTCTGCCGGTTCTTCTGCCGAAGCCCTGGCTGTGGTCTCAACCTCATCCAACGGAGTGACTTCCTGTGACATAGAACTTCCGATGGATTTCCCATCTTCATTGCCGGTGATGATGTACACCAGAACCAGCCCGATGCCAATGAACAAAGGCAGGAAACCCCCGATCATCCAGGGGCCTAGTCCCAGCGGGAAAGACATACCGTTTCCCGTCATTCCAAGGGGATAGAGCCCCAGGCATAGGGCGAGGCCGGTGGCTGTCACCAGAATACCCCAGATCAACAATCCTTTACCGCGCTTCTTTTCCGGTGCCACCCTGACGATCCCTTTTTCTGCCATCAACAGATTCTCTTTATAGTTGATATAGCGCATGAGCACGATAAAACCAAAAAAGATCAACAGCGAGAGGATGGCTCCCGCGCATATTATGACATAGGGTCCGTTATCAATCATTGTGGTTTCTCCTTACATCGTCAGTTTTTTCAAGGTTGATGCTTCCATTTTTGACGTCAATATTCAGCATGGCGCCGCCACCATTAATGTTCCCTTCCTGGTGGTGTTCTTTGGTTTTTCCTTCGGTTGTAATTTCAAACGCGTTATTGATCTCCCCGAATTCGGTTTTCAAGTCTACCGTCAACGCCGAATCAGAAGGTAACTTAAGGCTGATACTGCCGAAATCGGACGTCAATTCATGCGGGCCGGCTCCCAGAGTGCCTTCATACGATATGGATCCATTCCGCGATGACAGATTGAGGCCGCAATCCTGACCGTTGTTTATCTCAATACTGCCGAACTCGGTCCTGGCTGTAATGATACCGCTTGCCTGCTCCAGAACAATACTTCCGTTCTTGTTTTGCAGATCCAGAGTTTTGGGAAAGACATTATCAAGGATAATGTCTCCGAAATCATTTTTTACCGATATCGCATTGTTAATCCGGGTTTCCTTCAAATTTACGCTGCCATTCTTGGATACGATATCCAGTGACTCGCCCCAGGTTTCGCGAAGGTTGATCTGACCAAATTCATTTGTCAGAATGATAGGCCCGTTGGATTCCACCCGGGTAAAGCTGACCTCACCGTTATTGGATGAAACATTCACCTGGCTGCTGCGGGCATCCATCAGGTCGATACTCCCGAAGTCAGAAGTTAATTCCACCGGATGCTCATCGCTGCTCACCTGCTGCACTTTTATCGATCCGGCTTTGCTGCTGACAGATAGGCTTCCATTCTTAATGTCGGTTACGTCAACATTGCCAAAGTTGGAATGTAACAGCAGATCGTTGGCAATATTTTTGACATTCAGTTCGCCCATTTTATTGTCAACTGAAATGGCTGTGTCCTCCGGAACCTCAACCGTGAAATCAACAAAGGGATAATTAACCACGATACCGGAGGGTTCAGGGACATTTACGTTGATCGTGTTTCCTTCCTGCTCAATCTCGACAACCATCTTTTTCAGGTTTTCTTCCGCGTTTTCTTTTGAAAAACCATGCGCGTCTTTCTGGATGCGGACCTTCACCTGGTTGCCGGTAGTCCCCTTTATCGTGACAAATCCGTAGGGATTATTGATCACCAGGTTCCCGGGAGTGGAAATGGTAAACGTTTGGGTTTCGTCCGATGACGCGGTTTGACCATGTAGATCCAGACTCAAATGCCATGTCCGGAAATCCGGCGCTCCAAAACCCCTGAAACTGAATAAAACGACGAGGATCATCAGACCGCACAGCCCTGCCATGGCAAGCCCGAGGAGGATGATCCATAATTTGTTCTTCCGCATTGAAACCTCCTGAGGTGTTATTTTCTAAAAGATATGACAGGGTTGCCGGCAGAAAAGTTTCACCGACAATCTGGTTGGCGGCTAATCGAAATTATGACTGTACAATGGGAGCTGTCACCGGTGTATCTTTTAGATTAATAGAGGTTCCGGGGAACAGATTATGGAAATTTGAAACTTTTCCCGGCAACCGCTGGTCTAAGCTTTACAGGAGATCGGTTTTTCAATGCAGCAGGATGAACGCCAACTGGTTAAAAAGGCGAAAAATGGCGACACACAGGCTTTTGGAGAGCTTGTTGTGACGCATCAGACATTTGCCTACAATCTTGCATTACGCGCCCTGGGAAGCCCTGAGGAGGCGCAGGATGCCACTCAGGAAGCCTTCCTGAAGGTGTGGCAGGCGCTGCCGGGTTTCCGAGAGGAAGCGCAATTCCGCACCTGGCTGTACCGCATAGTGGTCAACCAATGTTATAACCGGCGGCCGATGTTGAAGCGCGAGGCGTCAGCTGCGACGATCGAAGATGATGACGATTGGAAAACCGATGAGTTTAACAGCCCGGAATCACAGGCGGTAGTATCTGAACATAAAGCTCTGCTGCAAAGAGCCGTGGATGAATTGCCATCCAGCTACCGCTTGATGGTGATGTTGCGATTCCAGCAGGACCTTGCGTATGACGAGATCGCCAGTGTGATGAATCTGCCGTTGGGCACGGTAAAAACCGGACTGTTCCGTGCCAGGGCGTTATTGAAGCAGTCATTATCTGTTCAGGACAGGGTGATAGAATGGGCAATATGAACGAAGAACCCCGATGGAATATGGACGACGAAATCGATTCCGCTTTTCGTTCGGCGCCGCTGGTCAAACCGCCGGCCGGGCTGTACGCCGGCATCATGAAGCAGGTGCGGGCTGCATCCGCCGTCCCTGAATTCCACCTGAAGTGGACGGATTTTGCCATCAGCCTGCTGGGCAGCCTTTCCGTGGCTATCTTCCTCGCCAGTTTTGTATTCATGCCTGAACCGCTGCGGGCACGGGCTCAATTCATGCTGCAATGGGCCGATTATCTGAGCAGAATTTCTCTGATCTGGGTTTTACCGGTACTATCCGCGGTGACCATTCTGGCAGCCGCCGGTTTCACCGTCACTCGCTCGGCGCGTATATTTAGATAAAAAAAAGAACCGGCATGAGCATTTCACACATGCCGGTTCTTATACTGTCTAGAGGATAAATCCCATCTCTGCCAGTATCTGGCGAACTTTTTCTTCTGCGCCGGGCTTGATCTCCACGGCAGCAGAACCGTATGTCTCGCCCAGAAACCGGGCGGCCGGGCCGTCTTTCAACCGGCGGATGACCTGAGGGTCGCTGACGCGCAGCAATGTCACCGCGCCGATGCGCACCTGCGCGCCGGTCTGTTCCCAGTTATGCAGAGCGTTGCGCACATTGGGCGGTATGGCCCCGCGAGAATATTTGTGCAGCATACGTTCCAGCATGGAGGGGGTCAGCCCCTGTTCCTGGGCAACGGCCAATCCGGAAGCGGAGATGCGGTACAGGTAACCTTTCCCCTGGTAATCTACTGGTTGGGCAAAACGGGCGATCTGGTAGCGCGTGGCCAGGTTGAAACGCGGCGGCGCGAGGATTTCGCCGGAGCGGTTGATCTGCAGCGGAGTGCTGTTGTCTTTGGCTTCTATGATCTCCATATCCCCGTTGATGGCCGGCCACCAGGGTGACAGGCGGAAGCGCACGATACCCGGGGTGGGGCGGGTGAGCTCAACCAGACCCAACCAGTAGAGCAGTCCGGTGATATAGAAGCGCAGCAGTGCCCCCTCAACGCGGTCCCAGCTTTCGAAACCTTTCAGGTACTCACCGGTGCGGCCTTCACGGATAAACCATGAATCGTACTCGCCGCCGGAGCGTTGGAAGTCAGGATCTTTTTGTTTAGCGGCGTTGACGAATTCGGAGAGGTCCATCCAGTCATCTCCGGCTATGGAGTTGATCAGTTCGATCACCCTCTCGCGGGTATCGGCTGGGTCATTCGTCCACGTGCCTTCAAATTCGAGTCCACGCAGCATGCGCAACTCGTTGAATTCCATGGAACCGCGCCATGCCTGGATCAGGATATACAGTGCCTGCGGGCGAAGTGACTCAAGGAACCGGCGGATGGCTTCGGGCTGAATATTATTCTGGTCATCCAGGCATTTCAGGCAGCGCAGCCAGGAGACAAGCACAGGGGTGGGGACGGCGCCGCGCCGGGGCGGAAGATCTTCCACCTGCTCACCGGAGCGCAGGGCGGCTAGCACCGTGCAGGCTTGTTCCAGCACACCGTCACGGTAGAACCAGATGCGGCTTTCCTGTGACTGGGTGGTAAATGCCGGAGATGCGGGTTGTTCTTCGCCTTCGAGGTCTGTCAACGCGGCGTAGATTTCATCCGGCAGGTAGATCATGTCTTCGGGCCGTCCACCGCCGCCCAGGAAAGCACGGCCGATCCATCCCCTGTACCAGAGGATCTCTGCTACCGAAATGGGATTTAATTCCGGGTGTTCGCGTTCACGGCGGCCCACACCCATGGTGCGGATCTCGCCGTACGTGCGTTCAAAAATGGTGGATGAAACCCGGCCGCGTTTTTGGATTAACGCGCGCAGGGCAGCCTGAGCTTCTGGCGGCAGTGTGGCTGCCAGATTCTGGACAGTCTCCACATCGGATGCTTTGATCTGCAGGGCAGCCAGGATGGCTTCTAAGTCATCAGGCAGATCAAAAATTTCCCATGATGAAGCGACAAATTTAAGGAAGCCGAGATCGGCATCTTGGAGGGTTTGGGTTATATCGGGCACGGTACCTTTTTATGAATTTAAAGAATTATTTGTATGGCGTTTGGTGCTACTTCTAATGTCAATCCCATTACTTTTGATGAAAATGCGGCAAATGTTTCTCCGTCTTCGTGAATCCAGAGAGGTTTATTTGATGTAACTTCCAGTTTCTTTAATGTTCCGGTCTGAATGTAATCGAGTTTATTGTGAGTACCATTGATAAAGTGAGGTATGGCTGAAAGCATTTTCCAACGCGGGATGACATTGGCTACCGTGAAGTTTAATATGCCGTCATTCAATTCCGCGTTCGGGGCGAGCAGAAAGCCGCCGCCTTCCCGCCGTCCGTTGCAAACAGTAAACATCAATGTTTCTTTTTCGTACGGCGCTCCATCCATTGTACCTTTAATCAGGAATGGATTGTAGTTCTCTACCATTGTACGAAATACAGCCAAAAAGTAAATCATGAATCCCTGGAATACGGGGACATTATGGGAATGGTAATTGACGATGGCATCAAAGCCGATGCCCAGTGTGTTCATCCAGTATTCTTTACGGCCGGTGTCATCCTGCATGAAAGCAACGTCAAAGCTTTTCGGGGTTCCAGAGAAGACTTTGCGCAGGGCTTCTTCGGGGTCGCGAGGAATTTTCAGTGTTCCGGCAAAATCATTGCCTGAACCCACCGGGACAATCCCCAGCAACGGGCGTTTATCGGCTTCCACAGCCATCAATCCGTTGATCACTTCATGGATGGTGCCGTCGCCGCCGGTGGCAACAACCCGCTTGTATCCCTGTCGGGCCGCGTTTTCCGCGATCTCCGCGGCATGTCCCTGATAGACAGTCCCGGACCAATCCGCCCCGCCAAATTCATCCGCCAGGCGGCGTATGTTGGATGCCACCGGCCATGCACGTCTCAGGTTGGCAATGGGGTTAACAATGAACAGGGTATCATGTTGCATAGTGATATGATCTCCCGGGAGGAATTTAAAATAATTATACCTGTAATCAATTTGACCAATCACTCCCTGAACGGTATAATTTTCCTGTTAGCAATTTATTCCATTTGACAGGGGCGGTATGGCACTGCAGGGAAATCTTCGCGACTTTCCATTTGCGCAACTGCTGAATCTCGTAAATTTAGCCCGCAAAACCGGCATGCTCGAGATCATCCAGAAGGGTGAGACGGCGCATGTCTATTTCCGTGACGGCCGCCTGGCCTGCGCGTTGACGACCAATGAAGACTCTTCCCTTTCGGCTGTCCTTTATCAAAACCAGCGTATCAGCCCCAACCTGTACCGGGCGATCAAAAGCAAGGGCGGAGCCATCTGGGACAAGGAACTGGGGTTGCAATTAATCAACGCGGGATTTGTATCGCGTGAGACCATCCTGAACAGTCTGCAGCAGCACAACGTGGCTATCATCCGCCGGTTATTCACCTGGCAGGAAGGGGTGTTCCGGTTTATTCCCAACGAACCCCCGCCCGAAGATAAGATCGCGCTCAATATGGAACTCGAGAACCTGATCATGGAAGGTTCCCGGCACATTCAGGAAATGGAACTCTTGATGGACGAGCTTCCGAATCTGGATGTATCCCTCAGGTTTTCCGACCGGCCTGAAAACAACCTCCGCAAGGTCAATTTGACCGTGGAAGAGTGGAAGGTCGTTTCATTCGTTAACCCCAAGAACACAATACGCCAGATAGCACAGGCTACCTCTATGGATGACCTGCAGATCCGCCGTGTGGTTTACGGTTTGCTTCAGGCAGGTCTGGTGGAAGTGCTGAAGACTGAGCAGAGCCGCCCGTTGCCGGCGACCACACTCCTGCCGAACCAGTCCAGGGAAGAGCAGAGATCACTTGTGAACCGGTTGATCACACGGATCAGGGGACTCTAAACTTTGGCCGGCACTACTACACCAGTACAAATCGTTAAAATTGTTGTCACAGGTCCATTCAGCGCAGGAAAAACGGCGTTCATTGGAACCGTCAGTGAAATTGATGTCGTATCTACAGAACAGAATATCTCCAGCGAAGCGGAAAAAATTAAAGCCACCACCACTGTCGCGCTGGATTTCGGCCGTTTGACGATCGACAAATCGCTTGTTCTACACTTATATGGTACACCCGGCCAGCGCCGGTTCGAATTCATGTGGGATATTCTCGCCGAAGGTATGCTCGGGTATATCCTGATGGTCGACAGCACCAAACCGGAGACCTTCCGCGAGGCGCGTTATATTCTGGATACCTTTACAGATCACTCGGATTCGCCCTTTGTGGTAGCCGTCAATAAGCAGGACCTGGAAAATGCCTGGGATGTGGAAGATATCCGTCATGCTCTCCGGTTGAAAGATAATATTCCGGTACTTCCCTGTGTGGCCACGGATATGAAACCGGTTAAGACCGTCCTTCTCAGCCTGTTGGATATTATCCGCGCGAAGCTTGAGGTGGATTAATCTCCGGCTCAAAGAAAAAATGAGCAATTCATCTTTCTCTCCCGATCTTCAGGAGATTTTCCGGATGGGGATACAGGAAATCCTGCCGTCCACGCAATGGCCGGATGTTTTCCTGGAACAAAACCCTTCGAAAGATCTCTTAATCTCCATACAACAAAAATGTGAAACCGTTTTTGGCGTTGAAACAGCCTGTGGAATATTTTTACGCTGTGGATGGGCGGGATTTAAATTTTTCATTCGCCGGCATGGAAAGGCAGCCGGGATTGACAACCTCGAATTCCGGCTTCAACCTCCCCGGCAGCGTTTGATCGACGGATTAAACCGAGTCACAGGCATACTTGAAAGTTGGAAGACGGACCATTTTCACATCGACCAGACTGGTGACGATGTGGTACTAACCATTACGTCAGCCCGCGAGGGACTGCCCCCCGCACAGGCCCGGATTGGTCAACATTTCTATGCCGGTCTGCTTCAGGAATACCTGTACTGGGCGGGCGGGGGAAAGCAATACCCGTTTGAGGTCAGGCCTCTGGGGGAAGAGCCGGCTGTTCGAGTTCAATTCCGGCTTCTGCCTGTAGATTGACGGTTTCGCCGGATTGGGTCCGGTTGACCAGAAAGATGCCGACAAAGACCAGCAATCCGCCGGTCACCTGAAACGCGCTCAGCGGTTCTCCGGCGATGGGAATGGCAAGCAGCGCGGAGATGACCGGAGACGCGATCATGGTGGGGGAGACGATGGATGCCGGGATATGCCCGAGAGCGTACGTCATGCAGAAATAACCGCATACCTGCGAAATGACGCCAGCCGCGACGAATACCATCCAGGTGGATGCCGGGTAACCGGAAAGCGGAGCCTGGCTGATGAGGCAAATCACCAGCAGAGTGGCGGCGCTGCCCGCGGCAATCAAGCCGGTGCTGGTCAACGCGTCTACCCTGGAGCGGGAGCGTTGCGTGATCAGGTAATAACCGGCAAAGAAAAAGGAGGATAGCAGCGCGAGCGCGTCCCCTTTGCTGAACGACGGATGCAGGATCAAATTCGACCCGAAAACAAAACTCATTCCGGCGATCACCAGCACAAGTCCAAGCCAGAATTTACCGGCCATCTTCTGTTTCCAGAACAACCACGCGATCAACGCAACCCAGACGGGAGCGATAAAATTGATCAGGTTCGCGTTGGCAATGCTCGTATAAGCGATTGCCGTGCTCCACGCCCCATGGTCCAGTGCGGTGATGAAACCGGCAGCCAGCGGCCCAAGCAGCCAGCGTTTTTCTACGCGGATCTTGCCTTTCGATTTAATGGCGATCACCGGCAACAAGATCAGGGTCGCCGTCAACATGCGGTAGAACGAGGCTACGATCCCGGGGGCGTTTGACGTGCGCACAAAGATAGCCGACATGGACAGGCAGAGAATTCCCAGCCCGAGGGCCAGATAGGGAGCGGCTTTTTGGTTCGATGGCATATAGGATTGATCTTTCGGATGCGGGAATTTTCAGACCGGCCAGGTTTCCAGTATTCCCGGAAGTTCTGACAGAGTGTCGATCGTGCGGTCGGGTTTTATTGTCTCAAAGTGAGCCTGAACGGCGCTGCGATTGACCCGGCGGGTTATCCAGATATTATGCATGCCCAGGTTTTTTGAACCGAGAATATCTGCCGCCAGCGTATCGCCGACCATGATGGACCGTTCCGGTTGCACCTGCATGGCATCGAAAGCAAGTTGATAGATCTGCGGGTGGGGTTTGCGTACTCCGGCGGCAGCGGATGTATTGATGTATTCGAAGAACCGGCGGATGCCAGCTTTGTCAACCAGAACCTGAACATCCCAATCGTCACTGGCATTGGAAATGATGCCCATGCGGTATCCGGCATCCATCAAAGCCTGAAGAGTGGGATGCGTGTCTTGTTCCACGATCCAATGAGACTGGGTGATGGCATACATGCGCGCCAGGTGAGGCCGCAATTCCTCGCGGCTCGCACCAGACACTCCCTGACGTTCCAATACAATGCGCAGGACGCGTTCAGTGGTAATTTCCGTCAGGTCGGTATCGCGCTCTGAATGGTAGGCTTCCTGTCTGGATAAGAATTCAGACAGAAAAACATCCTTGTTCAGCGTAAAACCGGCTTCGAGGAGGGATGCCGCCAGTTCCTGATAGGCAACAGCCAGCACATCCGGCAGGTGCCCGTCAAAGTACATGAGCGTGCTGCCCAGATCGAAGAAAATGACATCAATGTTCGGGTTTTTCATCACCCGATTATTCTAACCGTTTAATAACCCTTTTCCGGATCGAACCTGTTGAAGAGGGGAACGTTTTCAAGGAACCGGTTCATATTCGTGCAGAACAGGTCGACCGCGCGCGCATTGTAATGCGGGCTGACGCCTCCCACATGCGGTGAGACCAGGAAGTTCGGGGTTTTCCACAAAGGGCTGGTGGCTACCAGCGGCTCTTCCGGGAACACGTCCACCGCCGCGCCGGCGATCACTTTTTTATCCAGTGCCTCTTTCAGGGCGCCGAGGTCTGTGATTCCGCCCCGGCTGAGGTCGATGAAATATGAAGAAGGTTTCATAGCTGCGAACTCTTCGGTGCTGATCATATTACGGGTTGTCGGGGTGAGCGGCACAGCGATAACCACAAAATCGCATTCCTTCAGCATGGATTTCAATGCCTCAATAGGATAGAGGCGGGTGAAAAAATCACCTTCCGGATCGCCGGTTCCCGCAGGAATATAGCCTTCGTCCTTGATCTGCTTAAGGTCTCTTTTGGCCGCCAGAATAGTCACCTGGAAGGGGATTAACAGGCGCGCCACCTCACGGTTGATACTGCCATACCCGATCAGTCCGACTGTGCTGCCGCGCAGTTCGTGATGTTTGTAGTGTTCCCAACGTTTTTCCGGCCAGTGGGATTTGGTTTGATTCTCGATCATGCCTTTGACATTCGCGCCAAGCGCCAGCATCATGGTCTGGGCGTACTCCGCCATTTGGGGGGCATTGGCGCCGCTCATGGTGGTGGCGATCAGGTCTGGCTTTTCCATGATCGGTTTCTTTATGGCATAGTCAATACCGGTGTAATGGAACTGTATCCATTTCAGGTTGGGTGCCTGGGCAGGTTCAGGCAAGACCGAGTCAGTATACAGAATATTCGTTTTCGCCCAGATCTCATCCGGCACTTCATTCGGCTGATGCGCCCGCATGGCGGTAACTTTTAACCTGGGAGAAACCGCACGGATCTGTTCAATCTGTGTTTCTGTAAATGGCATTGTGATCAGTAAATGGATTGATTCGTTTGTCATTTGAGGTAAATCCCTTCAGGGTCAAGATCTTGCCGCAAAATGCGGATTTCATCCGGCGAAGGCGGCTTGGTGACAGTATTACACATCTCACAACGAAGCGTCCATCCGGTGTTTTCACGGGCTTCATCCATTGTCCGGCCGGGGTGAAGGGCCGTCAAAACAAGTTCTCCGCTGGCATCCGGCTGAAGCATGCCGATGTCGGTCACAACGGCTTGCGGGCCTTTGCCGCGAATGTTGAGTTTTTCACGCCCGCTGCTGCCGTCAATGAAGCCGGCGGAGGTACAAAAATCCACTTTCTCGGGAAAGCGGCGTTTCTGGTGGGGGGTGATGATGTAGCAGCGGTTGGCCCAGGCTGCGATCTCACGTGAACCGCCGGAGCCCGGCAGGCGGGTCTTGGGCTGCGCGTAGTCGCCAATCACGGTAGCGTTGATGTTGCCGAACTTATCGATCTGCGCGCCGCCCAGAAAGCCGACATCCACATTGCCGCGCTGCAGGTAGAGGGTGAAGATCTCGTACATGCTGCAAACCGATGACGCGCCGGATACCAGAGTGGGGTCTCCAATGGACAGGGGCAGCCGCGCGGGCCGCGCGCCTATTACCCCGGCTTCGTAGATCATTTGCAGGTTGGGGGCATGGGTACGCTGTGCCAGGTTGCAGGCCAAGTTGGGCAGTCCCACGCCGACAAAAACCACGTCACCGTCACGCAGCAGGCGCGCGGAGTTGACGATCATCAATTCAGTGGAGGTGTACTCAGTATTCGCCATAGTTCACCGGAACGCTCAGTCTATCGCCCACTTTCAGGCGGGCATGGGTACTCTCACCCAGTTTCTTCCAGTAGGCTTCCCGGTCAGGAAGGCCAAAAACCCATTCGTCCAGGTATTGCTGCACGGATTCAGGGGTTTCGCTGATCTTATCCCATTGCAGGTAGAACTCATTGTCGCGGTCATAATACCCCTGCGTGTAGCTGGGGTGACTGCAGAAGGGCACATGGCAGACGGCATCCACGATCAGATCCGGGATCAGAGTACGGTTTGGATCTGAGCGGATCACTTCTTCAGGAACGATCTCTTCTGCCGTTAGAATGACGTGTTCCGCGGCAAACGCGGCTTCTTTTTGTTCA
>CAYQTY010000025.1:0-438 GCA_964420535.1 uncultured Leptolinea sp.
AGCAGCGGCCGGCCGGGGATCGCCCTCAGGTTGCACGGTGACCCGGACCTGGAAGCCAATCGTAAGCAATGGTTGGATCACCTGCTTTCATTGCTGGGGGAATCGATGGCGCAGCGCTTTGACTATGTGGAAAAACAGGTCAAACTGAAGAACGCGTCCAAAGAGGAACGCGACCAGTTAAGGATGCGCCTGCGGGAAGGGTTCATCTTCTGGCAGAGCCTGTGGCGGGATGTGCTGCTGCAATCCAGCGGCATGGGGGAAGAGATCGCCAATGTGGATTACCGTCCGCAGGTGGAAAAGTTGGCAGCTGCCGTCAACGCGGTGGAAGCGGGCGAGCAGATCACCCGGCTGGAGGCAGTTTCCAATCGTCTAGGAAACGCGAATATCCAATTGTTGATCGAGTCGCTGGTGATGTCACTGCCTACGGCCAGTGTATGA
>CAYQTY010000025.1:538-18496 GCA_964420535.1 uncultured Leptolinea sp.
AGACCCCCATCCCGGCCTTCCCCCGTCTTGAAAGGCGAAGACGGAGGAAGGTGACTTTTTTGGATATGATTTCTTGATTTTGGCTCTCTGGTTTTATTAATTGCATACTCTTGAAAAAGTCTGATAATTAATTGAGTATTCTTTTTTCAATATTATTATTCTTAAAAACACCTCCTCAAAATCTCCGCTTTTTGGAGATTTGGGGGAGGAAGGAGGGGGACAGACCTGTGCGTGAACGAAACACTTCCAGTGAAACGATACTTAAAGCCAGAACACTCCGCAGGGAATTAACAGCCACGGAACAAAAGTTGTGGTCGATGCTACGTTCACATCGGCTGGAAGGTGTCCATTTCCGGCGGCAGCACCCAGTTGGGCCGTTTATTGCAGATTTTTGTTCACCAAAGCACAGATTGATTATTGAGCTCGATGGCAGTCAACATTTGGAAAATGTAGAGTATGACAGAAAGCGGACCGAATATCTTGAATCACGGGGATACCGGGTGATTCGGTTCTGGAATCATGATGTATTGAAAGACACGGACTGTGTTCTGCTGAAAATACTTCAGGTATTGCAGGAAAGACCCCCATCCCGGCCTTCCCCCGTCTTGAAAGGCGAAGACGGAGGAAGGTGACATTTTTGGATATGATTTCTTTATTTTTGCTCTCTGTTTTTGAAAAATTGCATACTCTTGAAAAGCCTGATAATAAAGATTTTTAAAAATTATTTGTTCTGACAAACACCTCCTCAAAATCTCCGCTTTTTGGAGATTTGGCGAAGGGCTGGAGGGGATCAGACCTGTGGTTCAACGAAACACTTCTAAAGAAAAGATCCTAAAAGCAAAATAACCCGGTCACGACCTGACCAATGTGGAGCGCCAATCCGTTAGCTGAGCTTATAGTTTTCGTCCCTCGACAAATTTCAGGATACAAAACCCCGCCGGCAATTTGGTACAATGCCGTTATGAAACCTGTCTATGTGAACGTCCTGCGTATCGTTCTACCGTTGATCGTGATCGCGGCGGCCGCGGTACTTCTACTTCAGAACACTCCCGGTATAAAGCCGCTTCCAACCTCCACCTCTACTCCGGTAGATACCGCCACCGTGGCCCCCACAACCGCTCCAAGCGCAACGAGTGAACCCACCCTGGAACCAACAATAGTGCCTACGTTTACCCGGGCCGTGACACCTACCTCAACTGTACCGGTAATCGCCTACCCGGTGGGACCTGATTCGTATCCGCAGGGCGTCAATCCATTGACCGGTTTGCCGGTGGAAGATCCGGAGACACTGAAACTACCTCCCGCGCTGCTTTCCATCAGCAATTCACCAGTCACCGCGAGGCCGCAGGCGGGTCTCTCTTTTGCTCCGTTGATCTATGAATTGTTCATCGGCGCGGGGAATAGCCGTTTCCTCACCATCTTCTACGGCGATCTTCCTGAAACAGCGGAGAACTCCAATCCCGAAATAGGCCCGGTACGTTCCGGACGCCTGGCGTATGAGCACATCCGCAAGCTGCTTAATGGATTCATAGTTATGGCTTACGCCTCGGTATGGGTCACACCCAAATTGAATTACGTGCATGACCTTCAAACCGAGCATCCTGATGACATCAATGGCGCCCGGCTGCGGGTTAACGATCTGACAGACCTGAAAAAGAGTTTCCTCGAGCCACTTGGACCGCCCAATCCGGTCGGATTAAAGTTTGATACTACTGTTCCGGAAGGCGGCAAAGACGGACACACCATCTGGCTACCCTTCGCGTATGTTGACCAGGTATGGTGGCATTTTGACCTGACAAGCGGAACCTATCACCGCTGGCAGGACATGGAAAACGGCAAGGATTTTACCGAACAGGTTGACAGCCTGACCGGTCAGCCGTTGGAGATTGAGAATGTGGCTGTGTTATTTGTCGACCATATTGCGTACCGTGAAACGTTGATCGATATGAACCTGCTGTATGTCAACAAAGAACGCGCCCTGTTCTTCCGCGACGGGCAAATATTTGAGGGCTACTGGACGACACGCGGTGAAGAATATGAGAAGACCACCGGTAAGTTGCGCCCGCTGCGCTTCCTGGATAAGAATGGGGATCCGTTTCCGCTAAAACCCGGCCAGACCTGGGTGGAAATCGTCACGCAGGAAACCCCGGTATATGAAACCCAATATACGGAAGATTACTACCGGCTGGTAAATAACCGTGAACCCGGTTCAGGGATCTGGGCGGTGCGTTTTGTTCACCCCGAAAACATGCAGCCGAACGAATAGACGTCCTCATGCCCAGCCTGTATACCTTTTCAGAGTATTCCCCTGATTGGCCGCTGGAATTTGAACGCGAAGCTGCCCGTCTGCGGGGATATTTACGAGACATTATCGTCGCTATCCATCATATTGGCAGCACCTCTGTCCCGGGGCTGGCGGCTAAGCCGGTGATTGACCTGATGCCGGTGGTTTCTTTCATCCAACGGGTGGATGAGTTGACACCTGTACTTGAGAAAGAGGGCTACAAAGCCTGGGGTGAATACGGCCTGTCTGGCCGGCGCTTCTTCACCCGCGACCGCAATAACTACCGGACGCATAACATTCACATCTATCCGGAAGGTCATCCTGATATTGTCCGTCACCTGGCGTTTTGCGCATATCTACGCAGTCACGAAGCCGAACGCCTCGAATACGAGCGGGTGAAACGCGCGGCATATACCCGTCACCCCGCGAATATTCAGGGCTACATGGATGAAAAAGACGGATTTATCAAACAACTGGAACCTCTTGCTATTGACTGGTTTAACGCACCGGGCGCTGGAATCTAACAGTATTGTCTGTTGCCTCAAACCGGACTCTGGATAAAATAGGATTGTTGATGTTGTTTCTTAAAAAGGTTGTACTATGCGTAAAATGTTTTTGATCCCTGTTCTGTTGATTTCCCTTCTGACCGCTTCATTTATCACCCCGGCTGGAACAGCCGCCGCGGCTACCCCGGTTCCTACAGCGCAAACCGCCATGCTGGAACCCAGCGGCCCGTTGACCTACCCGGCGGGTGTCAACCCGTTGACCGGTCTGTCGGAAGAAAACCCGGCTGACCTCGAGCTTCCGCCCGCGCTGGTTTCC
Source organism: uncultured Leptolinea sp. (assembly GCA_964420535.1). Taxonomy (GTDB): domain Bacteria; phylum Chloroflexota; class Anaerolineae; order Anaerolineales; family Anaerolineaceae; genus Leptolinea. The sequence goes on from CAYQTY010000025.1 coordinate 3,645, forward strand.
ATCTCCACGTTCCCGCCATCCACCCGGCCGCAATCCGGCCTGTCTTACAGCCCGTGGGTGTTTGAATTGTTTATCGGTGAGGGCATGTCACGTTATCTGGCGTTGTTCTATGGCAGCTACCCGCAGGCCGCGGTGGATGAAGCCGATGCGTTGACAGAAGACGAACCCAGTATCGGTCCGATCCGCTCGGGGCGTTTGCCGTACGAGAGTGTGCGCAAGTTGTATAACGGCTTCCTGGTGATGGCTTCCGCGTATTCTTCGGTAGCCGCGAAATTAAGCGAGTTTTCAAACATATTTGGTTCTGATGACGATGTGAAAGGCGGCAGTTCCATTAAAGTGGCCGACCTTCGCTCGATCGCGGAACAATACCGGGGCAAGCTGCGCATGACGGCTGAAGGCATGGGCGGGATGCGCTTTGACCCACAGCCGGCATCTAACGGCAAAACTGCCACACAGATCTGGTACCCGGTGGCGCTGCTGAATCAGGTGGTCTGGAAGTATGACCCGGCCGCGGGCGCGTATACCCGCTGGCAGGATAATGGCGACGGCATAAACTTTATTCAGCAAACTGACAAATTGAACAGCGAGCCGTTGACCTATGAGAATGTGGTAGTTTTGTATGCCCCGCACCACCGGTATGCCGATACCCTGATGGATGTTGACCTGATGTACGTCAACAAAGGTAAAGCGGTGCTCTTCCGCGACGGGCAGAAGTTTGACCTGTTCTGGACAACCCGCAGCGAAGAGTATGAAAAGACAACCGGACTGGTACGGCCGATCCGTTTTATGACCGCCGATGGCGACCCGTTTCCCTTCAAACCGGGACAAACCTGGGTGCATTTGACACCCGAGTTTACACCTGTCTATGAAACAGCCCCCTGGGACACGGCAGACATCAAAGATGCCAATCTGGCCTGGCAGCAGCATAAAAAGAGCCGCGAAGAAGGCTCCGGTTTCTGGACGGTGGATTTCTATCAACCGGCGATCGAACCGAAAAAATAATTTTTTATTGTGTTTTACGGAACTTATAACAGTCATAATTCGTTATACAATTATGTCTACTTAAAGTAGAATTGACGTCCCACGAATGCATGATTGGAATAGACCTTCGATCCACATTAATAATCGGGGGTGCCGGTGTCCGGTCACCCCATTTGACCAGAGGAAAAGACAATGAATCAAAAAATTCGAATTCCGTTAAATGTATTAATAGCTGCCAGTTTACTTCTGGCAGGCTGCAATCTACCTGTGAATAACAGCGCCAGCGCCACCAAAACCGCGGAAGCCGGCGGCGCCAATTCTGTATTAGAGACGGCCAAAGCCATGGTGAATGCCAATCTGACAGCCACGGCTGCTGCTGGCGGTGGGGTCAAACCCACGTTGGCGCCCGTTGTCGTCAAACCGACAACCGCGCCGGCCGTCATCCCCACGATCGCCGTTCCGCAGACACAACCTACCACTCAGGTTGTTGCCGGAACCGATGCCGCTCAACTGGCGGCCGAAACCATTCCGGATGACACGAAATTCCTCTCCGGGGCTACCTTCACTAAAACCTGGCGTTTAATGAACACCGGTTCATCCACCTGGGGCACCGATTACAAGTTCGTGTTTTTCCAGGGTGACCAGATGGGCGCGGCGGCTGAATACCGCATCAACGTTCCTGTGGAGCCCGGAAAGATTTATGATATGTCGGTTCCCATGAAGGCTCCCGAAGCTGTCGGAACATATAAAGGATACTGGAAGATCAAGAACCCCAATGGCTCCATGTTCGGCCCCGGCAACACCGGTTTCTGGGTAAAGATTGATGTGGCGCCCCCCACAGCCACAGCCACTGTTCCAGTAACAGCTACCTCTGTACCCCCCACGGCGACTACCGCCGCGCCGGTAGAACCTACTGTGGTAACAACCCCCTAGATCTCACAAAGAATGAAAAACGGCGCGTTCCAGACTTGGAACGCGCCGTTTAAATTTACACTCCAGCAAAATCCCTCAAGGCTTTTATGCGTTTGACGATCATCGGATGGTCGCTCAGAGTCTCGCCGAGGATGTTTTCCAGTGAGTCATCCTGCCGTTCGATCATAGCCAGCGCGCGATGGAGTTCTTCGGCGGTGTTAAAGTCACCCACTTCCAGTTGCGCCAGCGCTGAGATTGCCTTTACCGGTTTACCGCAGGCAACCAGGCCGGCGCGGTCGGCGCTGTACTCACAGGCGCGGTTCCACCAGCGGAAAGCGAAAGTAAAGATGACCGCCGCCCCGAAAGAGGAGGGCATTCCGGCCATACCGCCAATCAGCGTATTCAGCCAGGTATGCCCGTACACCACGTGCCCCATCTCGTGCCCGATGACGAATTTCAGCTCTTCGGCATCCATCACCTTCAGCATGGGCTGGTAGAGCGCAATGACTTTGGGAGATCCCAGACCGAAAGTATAGGCGTTCAACTGCCGGCTGGGCACTATGAACACATCTACCGGTTCACACCCCAACACGTCACGGCATTCCCTCACTAGTTGGCCGAGGTTATCCAATCCCTGGCTCTCACCTGTCGGGCCGTCCACAGGAACCCGGATCGCCTGCTGCATCAGCGCGGCATGGTGTTGCTGATTGGCAATATAACTGTACGCCACCATCATCGCGATCAGTATGGGCGCAACGCATATCGTCAAACCGGTGGTGATGACCAATACCCCGCCGACTAGCAGCAGGGTGGTCATTAAAACGGGGGCTTCAGATGGGTGCCGCGACGGGCGGCTCATTGGTTGTATTTCAATCCGTAATTGAGGATCTGTTGCACCAACTCAGGGCCGGTGTAGATGAGCCCGGTGTACACCTGTACGAGCGCGGCGCCGGCATCGATCTTTTCCTGCGCGTCTTCGGGGGTGATGATACCGCCGCTGGCGATCACCGGCAGGTTGCCGCCCGTGCGGGCTATGACCTTGCGGATCATCTCAGTGTTCAGGTCTTTCAACGGTTTGCCGCTCAATCCGCCAATTTCATCAGCCAGGTTGGACCCGAGCGGGGGACGGCTGACAGTGGTGTTGCTGATGATCACTCCGTCGATTCCGGTGTGCATCACGGCTTCGAGCGCGCCGTCCAGTTCGTCATCGGTCATATCCGGCGCCAGTTTGACAACCAGCGGCACGGAACGGCCGGTTGCTTCGCAGGCGGCGGAAACTTCAGCGCTTAACGGTTCAAGCAATTCTTCCAGCGCCTTCCGGGTTTGCAGTTCGCGCAGTCCAGGAGTGTTGGGTGAGCTGACGTTGATCGCCAGGTAATCGGATAGCGGGAAAAACTGGCGGGTGAGGTGCAGGTAATCATCCAGCGCCTTTTCATTGGGAGTGACTTTGTTCTTTCCAATGTTGACGCCAAGCACAAAACCCTGTCCGCGGGCGTTTTTGATACGGTTCGCCAGAAAGTCAGCCCCGTTATTGGGGAAGCCCATACGGTTGATCACCGCTTCATCTTCCACCAGGCGGAAAACGCGTGGTTTCGGGTTGCCCGGCTGGGCTTTGGGAGTGACGGTTCCCACTTCGATGTGACCGAAGCCCAGCGCGGCCAGGCCGCGCCAGCCGAAGCCGTCTTTATCGTACCCGGCGGCCATGCCGACCGGGTTGGGGAACTTGATGCCCATACAGGTGACTTCAGGTCCCTGTGTTTTCGCCCGGTACATAGCCCGGACTATTGCCGTGGCAGGCGGAAACCAACCAGCCAACTGTAACATCTTGATGGTGGTGTGGTGTGCCTGTTCCGGTGTGAGCTTGTAAATAAGCGGCCGAAACGATTTATAGTTCATGATTTATTTTCCCGGTTGTTTCAAAAACTCCCGAACGGCTTTGATCTGTTCCAGCGGAATGCGTTCTTCTGCTTCCCAGTGATCCAGCAGCCCCGTAAGGGTTAGGGCGGAATGCAGATTGAAGCCGGCTGCCTCAAGTGATTCACGGGCGCCGGATTGGCGGTCAATCAGTACGGCAACATCTTCTACAACGAGACCGGCGGAGGTCAATTTTTCTATGGCTTCAAATTTGCTGCCGCCGGTTGTGGCCAGGTCATCAATTACCAGAACCCGTTCGCCGGGTTTATAAAAGCCTTCGATCTCGGCGCGGGTGCCATAGGCTTTAACTTCCTTCCGCGGGTAGATCACAGGCCATCCGGTTTGCAGGCTGATGGCGGTGGCGATGGGCAGAGCGGCGTACGGCAGGGCAGCCAGGCGGTCAAACTTCAATTCTTTCAGGAGCGGGATGAAGGCAGCCGCGGCCAGTGAAAGCAGGTCAGGGTGTGAGACAAGCTGGCGTAGGTCAATGTAAATGGGAGATGTCAACCCTGATTTGAGGGTGAACTTCCCGAAACCGATGCAACCATTGGTGAGCAGTCCTTCGGCCAGCGCGTCTGACATGCGGCGGTGTCCGTTGCCGCGTGACGCAGCGGCAGAGGGGGTGATCTCTTTCACCTGGCGTTGAATTTCATCATGCAGTTCATGGGCGGCTTTGCGCATATCCGGTGCTTTGGAGATGGCGCGGGAGACGGGGATGAGCAGGCCGGATTTGTCGGCGCGCAGGCCTTCGCGCAGCGCGGCAGTCAGATCACCGCCCTGGGCACCCACACCGGGCGCCAGGATCCACATATCCGGAACCAGTTCGCGAACGCAGCGAAGCGCGTCGATCTGGGTGGCGCCCACCACGAGACCGATGTTGCTGCCGGTGTTCCATTCCTGGGCCAGCAGGGCGACTTTTTCGAAGAGGCGCAGCGGTTTATGTTCGCCGGCCAGGTGCAGGTCCTGCAGGTCAACGGCGCCGGGATTGGATGTTTTGCAGAGCAGGAAGACGCCCGTATTGGGGTTCTTCAAAAAAGGCAGGATCGAGTCATACCCCAGGTAGGGGTTGAGGGTGATGGCGCCGCCTTTTAGGTTTTCAAAAGCGGAGCGGGCGTACGCCTCAGCGGTGGAAGAAATGTCACCGCGTTTGCTATCAAGAATGACCGGGATATCAGCCGGCACGGCAGCCACGACATCTTTCAATGCCTGCCAGCCTTCCGGTCCAAATGCTTCAAAGAAGGCGGTGTTGGGTTTGTATGCGGCCGCGACGTCGACTGTCGCTTCGATCAACCGCAGGCTGAAGTCCCGTGCGGCGCTGGCAGTCGGCTCTGCCAGGTCGTCAGGGCGTGGATCGATCCCGATGCATAACAGGGATCCGGTCTTCTTGCACCGTTCTTCCAATTGAGCGAAAAAGGGCTTCATCTCCACCTCTTTTTTGCGTTGATTATACCTTGCCCAGAACCAGAGCAAGCAAAGCCATTCTGATGTACAGCCCGTATTCCATCTGGCGGAAGTACGCGGCGCGCGGGTCATCATCCACGTCCATGGCAATTTCGTTGACGCGCGGGAGCGGGTGCATGACGATCATTTCTTCCTTGGCTTTGGCCATGGTGTCAGTCCCGATCACATAGCTGCCTTTGACGGCTTCGTAAGAGGCTTCATCGGGGAAGCGTTCCTTCTGCACGCGGGTGACGTACAGCACATCGGAGGAGCCCACGCAGGGGTCAAGGCTGGTGAAGGCGTTCTGCGGAATATTCTTCTCTTTGACCTCGCTGACCACCTCATCCGGCATACTCAGCACTTCGGGGGCCACGTAGTTGATCTTCACATCAAACAGGGTGAGCAGGCGGGCCAGGCTGTGCACGGTGCGGCCGTGTTTGAGGTCGCCCAGCATGGTGACGGCCAGTCCGTCGATGCGGCCCATTTCCTGGTAGATGGTGAACAGGTCTAGCAGCGCCTGGGTAGGGTGTTCGCCCACGCCGTCACCGGCATTGATAACCGGTTTGCGGGCGTATTTGGCGGCGATGGCGGCGGAACCGACTTCGGGGTGGCGTAAAACAATCACATCGGCGTAGCATTCCAGTGAACGGATGGTATCGGGCAGGGACTCGCCTTTGGAGACGGAGGAGTACTTCACTTCATTGATCGGAATGACCGAGCCGCCCAGACGTTCCATGGCGGAGGTGAAGGAGGCGGAGGTACGGGTGGAGGGTTCGTAGAAAAGGTTGGCGAGGATCTTGCCTTTAAGCAGATCAAAGGTGCCAACACGCCGCACCATCCCCTGCATTTCTTTGGCAACCGAGAAGATATAATCGAGGTCTTTTCGGTCGAATTGTTTGACGGAGATCACATCGGTTCCGTAGAAACGGGTTTCCTTGTGGTCACCGAACGGAAGCACCGGATTCGGGCGGAAGGCAGGGGGTTCGTGAGGGGTCATACGCTATCTCCTTAATATGTGGTACGGATATGAGTTGGATTTATTCGGGTAATGCCGGCCGGATGTTGCGGCCGGTACCGGGTGTTGACAGTATTTTGCCGTCTTTGTACACAACATTGCCGCGCAGGGTGACGGCCTGCACGCGGCCGGTCATCTTACAGCCTTCGAAGGGTGACCAACCGCAGCGCGTGAATGTGTTCGCGGCGCTGAAGGTCCACGTATCCGCCGGGTCGATCTCCACGAAGGTCTCCGGCTGTTCGGGCAGGTGGAAGATGCGGCGCGGGTTGGTCACACAGCGGGTGATGACATCGTCCATCGTCAGGCGTCCCTGAGATACGGCGGTAAGGTATAACGGCAGCGCGCTTTCCAGCCCCGGGAAACCGGGAGGAGGATTCTCGCCGTCCTTTTCAGCCAGGGTGTGCGGGGCGTGGTCGGTGGCAAAGCAGTCGATCACGTCAAGGTTATCCCACATAGCCTGCACGTCATCGGGTGACGATAGGCGCGGCCGTACTTCGGAGCGGCCTGAGCCAATGGACGGAATGTCAGCCGTGCTCAGGAACAGATGGTGCGGCGTCACTTCGCAGGTCACGGGGATGCCGCGTTCCTTGGCGGCGCGGATCAGTTCGATCTCGCTGCGCAGTGAGATGTGGCACAGGTGTACCGGGCTGTTGTAGACCTGCGCCAGCAATATGGCCGTGGCCAGCGATGGGCCTTCGGCGTGCACACACAGCGGAGAGCCGGCCGGCCAGTTCCGTACGTGGCGCATCCAGTCGCCCATGTCATCCAGTTTCAGGGTGCCGAAGGTCTGGTCAAGGTACATTTTCAGCGCGCCGGTATACGGCGCCAGTCTGGCGGCCTCCGTCAGGTTGCCGGAACCTGCGCCCAGGTTCTGGGCATAATCGCAGTGCGCTTTGGGGGCTGCCGCGGCCAGCGCTGACCGCAGTGTCTCCCGGTCGGTTACGGAAGGTTTGGTATTGGGCATCGCCAGCAACATGGTCACACCGCCGGCCAACGCGGCGCGGGTGCCGGTATCCCAGTCCTCTTTATGCTCACCGCCGGGTTCGCGCATATGCACATGCGGATCAATTATTCCGGGAATACGGATCATAGCCCTCCCTCCGAACGCAAAAAAAGAGAGCCTGATAAAGGCTCTCTAAAAAAAACAAATAATACGTCGTCCGCGCCGGTCAAAGGCCGTTCCAGTTTCTGAAGTCGGAAGTGCGGGGGATTTTTGTACATGCCGTGCGCTATTTTACCGGAAAACCTGAAAGAGTCAAGGAAATTTGGAAAATTCTGATTGTTTTAGGAGAAAGCTGCGATAGTTATATATCAAAAAGCCTGGAAGGAGACAGGAATAGTAAATATAACCAAGGTTGATGAGAAGAGATTGAAAAGGTTATACAAACAAAATACTCTAAACTGTAGCGAAATTCCATAAGCCAAGTGCTGCTATTTAGGTGGACGAATTGTATATCAGTTAATGCATTTCTCAGCATTTATTATATCGTCTCTTATCCTATCCAATAATCGTTGTACCGATTGGAAGATGTGTTCTAACCATGGATTCACGTGCCCCATACTGTCTTTTGTTAACCCTATATAAAAATGACCTTTATCATCATCATCGATATAAGTATCTACTTCAACATTTTGCTTATGAATTATTAAATCTCGAAGAGACATCCCTTTATCTCTACCTACCAATAAATGTATCCATGTAAAATATTCTTCCGTTGAATAATCTCCGTAAACATCAAACCAGAAGTCTTGACTATCGGATGGTAACCATTCAATTTCAGCTTTATTCTTCCGTCCTTTTCCAATTTTCTTTAAAAAATCATTAATACTATCAATATTGGTGTTTTGGCTGAAATACGTATAATATGCACTAGTTGCTAGGTCTAGAGATGCCCTAAGGAAGATTATCAGGCTCTCTGTATTAAAGTGCATTTTTAGTCTGTTTTCGTCATCGAAGTAAATAAATTCCCCATGTTCTAATTCCGCTACGATTTTTTGAATATTCAAGTATGCTATTGCAGCAAACCTAATTTTAGAATCACTCGCGTCAAGACGTTGCTTGTATACTCCAAGCACTTTTCGCTCAAGGGGTTTTTTAACAAGCAGGCACTCTGCAAACCAGTGGGATTTTGGGTCTGAGAAATATAATTCAGAAGTAAGTTCTTCGGGTAGCTTCATAATTCGATTAATGTTGTTGTTTAGTATTTAGTATAAATCCCGCCCAAAGATATTCGATATTTGCTGCTGAAGAATGGGTAAGTTCGATTCTCAATTTCTAACCATTTCGTGCACTCGATTACTGGTTCCGAACTAGCGAGGCGTTTTCTTATCAGCACCAGTTTTTGCCACCTTCTTACTTAGGGCCCAACAAGGTAGAACCGCAGTTACTACATTTGTATAAGATTTGAAGGTGATAAATTGATTCATAGATCGTATCTGATGAAGAGACTTCGCTGACACCTGTTTTTGTTGCTGTACCTCCTGTATAAGTATCGAAGACCGTCATCTCATTGCCACATTTAGGGCATTTATATTTATTACCACTTATGCTCGAAAAATAATCCATTCCTATTTCTCCTGAAATATTTAGGATTTTATGTAATATTGAGCCTCATCTTCGAACTTGACTTGTACAGCTGATTGGTACCCACTTGGGACTTGGATTAGAACACCAAATTCTTCTCCCAGGTTTGATAATTCTGCATAGTGCGAAAGTAGATAGAAAGCTGCACCACTTGTACCAGCAGGACCAATACCAGCGATAATAAAAACCACTTTTTTATCTGAATGGAATTGATCTTTAAATTTTAGTATTATTCCATAATCTATAGGTTCAGTATCAAATTGAGAAGTGATATATACGCCCTTCCTAATTTCTTGACCGTTTTGGCTTCTTTCTTCGGGTTGTAAGCTAGGTTTTGTGATTACTGTATAGTTGTTATCAAATATATAAAAATTGTTTTTAAATTTTGTTAATACTTCACGAGTACTAAGGTTATGCGCTCCGATACAAAAGCAATTGACCCCCCACCTTTTTCCGACAAGATCGCCTCGCTCGACCGATATTCTATTAGGTTTAATTGGGATGCGTGATAAAAGACTTAAAATCAATGCAAGTGCCAACGCATCACCCTCGCCTAAAAGAAAATCAGGACCCTTAACCTCAACATCAGGTCCAGACTTATTAGGGTTTAGTCTCAGTAATTTAAATTCATCTTCTCTTTCCAAATCACGGAAGAATGAAGAAAAGTATATGTAACAATCTTCACCTTCGGCAATTGATCCCAATAGCTTATGAAGAGGATGAGTTTTTCGCCATTCTTTTATAGCACCAGATAAACTCTTGATTAATTCCTCAAGAATAACTCCAAGAACAACACCAGCGACAAATTCATTAAGCCTATCGAAAAACAAAGCTAATAAGATTCCAATAAGTAAGCCAAAAGCAAGACTTATTGGGAAAGTCTTTATCCATAGGGTTAAACGACTCGCGAAGTTAGTTAATCTATTTTGCATATAAATCAATTCATAGTTTCTAAGAATCTAACTTCAAATCATATGTGGTTGTGAAACTTTACACTATTTACATAAATAACGACTTATGTTTAAAATAATGGGGAAAATTTTTTGATTTCATTTAAACCCCAATCTTAATAAGATTATATATCAACATTGGGTAGAATCAAAATGCCATGATCGGATAACTTCCACCCATATTCATGATCTTACCCAGCTTTATATGTTTTTCTGTCGCCCGAAAAATATGTTTTCAAAACAGAGTGAAGTATTCAATAATAACAATCCAAGCTAGATGGCAGGAAGTAATCATTTGTGGAATATAGGAATAATGTTAGTTGAACGAAACCAGATATTGCAGCAGCCACAAAATGACCATGCCGCTGGCAATGGTGACCAGCACATTGCGCGTCTTCAGCGCGATGACGGCTGCCAACAGACCGGCGATCAACCGCAGGTTCGTCACGGAAAACTGAACCGAGCCATCCCGCACCAGCAATTCAGGTAATACAATGGCCGAGAAAACAGCCGGCGGCACCAGCCGTAGTATCTTTTCCATGAATTCCGGCATCTTCACGTGCTGGAAGATCAGAATGAATGACAGGCGCAGCAGGTAGGTGCCCAGGCCACCAAGGATGAGGATCAGCCACAGGTTCAGCGAGTCCATCGGTCAACTCCATAACCCGCGGCGATACCCAGAATGGCTGCCGTGACCAACCCCAGTTGAAATGGCATGCCGCGCAGCAGTACGGCGGCAACACCGCCCACAATGGCTGCTGTGGCGGTGGACCGGTCGCGGATGGACGGCACGGACAACGCGAGGAAGGTCAACGCGATAGTGAAATCCAGAGACCAGTTGGCCGGAACCTGCCCGCCGGCGAACACGCCCACCGCGGTAGATGCCTGCCAGGTGACCCACAACGCCATACCCGCTCCCAGGAAATACCAATTCTTGTGCGGCATGTCCGGTTCGGCGTTATACCGGGTGACCGTCATGGCGAAGGCTTCGTCCGTCAACAGGTAGGCCAGGAAGGTCTTCCAGCCGGTAGACATGCCTTTGAAGTGCGGGGAAATGGTGGCGGAATACATCACATGGCGCAGGTTGACCACAATGATGCTGAAGATCACCACAGTGGCCAGCGCGCCGTTGGCAATCAACTGGGTGGCGGCGAACTGCGCGCTGCCCGAAAAGACAATGGAAGACATCAGGAATGCCTGCAACGGTGGAATACCCGCGTTAACGGCGGCGATGCCGTAGATCAACCCGAAAGGCATAACCCCCAGCAGAATGGGGAGCAGATCGCGAACACCGCGGAAGAATTGGGTATGGGATGTAGTGTTCATGGGGGAATTGCGTGATTATACCGGATACGATACGGCCCGGGGCGGGAATGATCCGGGATAATAAAAATATGAAATTAAAAAATGGTTATTTAAGGAAGTTATTGATCTCAGTGGATATGGCGAACGCGTATTCACGGGCGCGGATGCCGGATGACAGTGTAACTGACTTACCCGATGTGGTTTGCAGGATTACATTAAATATCGCGGAATAACCGGAGGTCAACCGGGTGCCGGAATGCCCTGAACCGCGGGTTTGTCCAACCTTTTGCCATTCCACACTGGCAATTTCATACAGGGGTAGGTTAAGGCTGCCCGAACCCGGCAGCGGACCATGGCGCACCGACAGAGTGTTTTCCCGCAGTTCAAATGTAGAACTGTTCAATAGCAAAAGCAATCCGCGGTACACAAGGATCAAACCGGCAATGAAAAAGAAACCATCGATCAATGATAGTGAAAAATTCGATCCACCGGTAAAAATCGTTGCCACTCCTTTGTAACTGACCGCGACAACGATCATGCCGAAGATGAGGACAAGAATTTCAAATACCCTTGCTGCCATGCCGCCAATGCCATAGAACCACCGGAACGAAAGGCGAATGTTTGTGCCATCGGTATGGCATACCAAACCGGGCATCAATACCTGAGTATCCATTCCCTGTTTTCCGGTATTCATACTACCTCCTCAGTTGGGATCGATAATTTTATACCGGTCCATTCTGTTATCAATAATAACGGCCGTTCATCATATGTCAATCCGCGGAAATAATACGTAACTTCAAGGGTCACAGATGAAGAAACCCATTGATCTCTTTCACCAGTATCTCGGCGTATTGCGCGTCAATAATATCGGTCATGATGGAATGTGACTGATTTTCCTGGTCCACCAGCGTGATGTCAAAGGGTTGGCTGCCGCCATCGCGATGAAGAACCGATTTAAAATCCCGACCAAAAGACGGATGCCAGTTGATGTAGCGGATGTTTGAAAGCGGCATGGTCAGCCCGGGAGACCCGGGATATGGCAGCGGCATGTGGTGGACCGATAGTCCGCGCGGATTGACGGTGATCTCGGTTTGATCGAAAATCATAGCCAGTGACCGGTAGATCAACAGTATTCCAATCGTCAAAATGGCGAATGAAATCAATAATTGCAGGAATGTGATCCCTGAATAATTACTGATAGAGATTACATTGAATTCCAGGTTTAACAGGAATGCGCCGGATATCAGCAGAAACAGGCACCGCCCAAAATTACCCGGTTGACTGATGCAGTGTGGACGCTGGTACATGATACGCATGCATCCGCCGGCTTTCCGGATTGAAAGCCCTTTTCTTACTTCTACCACCGGAACTGAATCAAAGTTGGATAACAATCATCCACCTCCGGTACGCCAGATTAGTATAAATTTCTGTAAATAACATCCCCTGTATTCATTATATACACCACAGATTTTCGTACAACCGGTGATTTGGAGTATAATATTACAAATACACTCTTATATATCAGGAAAGAAAAATGTCTGAAAATACTCCCGTTTGTATTGTTTGCCAATCGAATCAAGATCAGGTTCCGCTGATCCAGTTGGCGTATCGCGGCGATACCTATCACGTATGCCCGGAGCATTTACCGGTCTTTATTCACTCACCCCAGAAGTTGGTAGGAATTTTGCCCGGTGCGGAAAACTTGAAAGCCCACCAGCATTAAAAAATAAAGTGCCCGGTCATTTCGACCGGGCACTTTTCTTGTAGATATAACGGTTATCTCTTGCCCAGCAGGGCACCGAGACCCTGCATCAACGTGCCGGCGACCAGCTTGCCGGATTCGGCCCGGTAACCACTACCAGCCTGGGATCCGGCTACCACGGCATCCAATAGAGATGACATGGTGTCCTGACCCTGATTCTGGGATTGCAGAAATTCCAATCCGGCAGCCAGGATGTTTTCCAGTCCAATCCCGCCTGTGCCAGCGGCTGAAGGTTGAGCAGGTTGTGCCTGCTGCCCGCCGCCCATCAAACCACCCAGAAGGGAGGAGAGGGCATCAGCGGAGGTATTTCCGGATGACGGTTGACCGCCGCCCGAACCGCCCAGAAGAGCCCCCAGCATATCAGCCGTGGCATTCCCGGATGCCTGTTGACCACCACCGGATCCGCCCATCAGACTGCCTAAAAGGCTGGACATGGGATCTCCGGAGGCTTGCTGCGCGGAAGCCTGCCCGGCACTGGCTGTTCCCAACAGGGCGGTGATCAATTGCATGGCATTGCCGCTGTCAATATTTTGCCCTGCCAGTTCAGCGGCAGCACGGGCCAGTCCATCCGCGTACACCTGACCGGATCCACTCGAACAATTCTGACGGACCTGTTCACTGGCATATTCCAATTGTGAAGTAGGAGAAGCTTTTGGCTTTTCCTGCATCGCCTGTGTGATGGTGTTAAAAACCTGCACCATATGGTCGCCATGGTCGTTGTTCTGTGTATCTGCCTGGTTGAGCGATCCCTGGTTCTTCTGCAATTCGGTGGCAACATTGCCAAAGAGCTTTGCCAGATTTACTTTTGTTGTCTTAGCCATATCGATTCCGGTCAGGCTTTAGGAATTTTGAATTCCTGGCCGGCTTTGATCATGCCGGGGTTGTCACCGATGACGTCTTTATTGGCTTCGTAGATTTTCATCCAGCTTTCGCGGGTTGAGCTTTTGTAGTATTTCATCGCGATGCCGCTCAAGGTTTCACCGGCGACTACTTTGTGGGTGGTGAGAATGGCATCAGCAGCCGCTTTCGCTTTGGCTTCAGCCTGGGCTTTCTGATAGGCTTCGTTAGCCAGGGCGGCATCTGCTTCTTTGCGTTTCCTTTCGGCTTCTTCTTCTTTTGACTTCTTGTAGGCTTCGTTAGCCATGGCTTCGGCTTTGGCTTTCGCTTCGGCTTCCGCTTTCGCTTTGGCTTCCGCTTCGGCTTTAGCGGCGGCGGCGGCTTTTTCGTCGCGGTCGGTCAACAGGTCAATAGCTTGATCCAAGATGTTTTTCTTCTGTTCAGGTGACATGATATTCCCTTCCTTTTGCAAATAGTTGTTATTTCATTATATATAGGAAATGAGAAAACACCAAATTCCGTGTATTAGTCTCCGGTTTATAATCATTACATGAAAATAGAATGGAAGATTGTCACGAAGCTTCTGGCTATAGTTTTCCTCGCGTCGTGTTCACCATATACACCGGCGGCATCCCCCAATCCACTACCGAATACTTCAGTCTCTGCCACATTAACCCCAATCCTACTGCCTACTTCTACCAGTACGCTGCCGCCAACCGCCGATCCATCCACCTTTCCGGTTAATTGCCTGGATATAGAGATGGCCAATGGGATCGTTGAAGGATGGCTTCAACGCCAGGGATACCCGACGTTGAAAGCCGCCTGGGAGGTCTTCAAGGAAACATACGGCGAAGAGGTTCTTTCTTCTTCCACTACAGATTACAACGACCAGTACGCGTTGGGGGTAACCTGGCAAAAGATGCTTCTGGTGGGGGAATACCCATTTCAGATAAATTTACCGGATAGAAAAGGGATTGGTTACTGCTCTGTTCTCATATACCAGGGAGGGGTTGGTCCGGAAGTCAGCCTTGGGATCACAGACGCGGCATTGAACGGGGAATGGAGCGGTTATGCCTCCGGGCATGTCACAACGGAAGAAGGCACGCGGCAATTCCTGGCCGATCGGATCGGCAAAGCAGTTACAGTCAGGTA
>CAYQTY010000026.1:0-18286 GCA_964420535.1 uncultured Leptolinea sp.
ATCGGTGATGCGGATATATACTAAAGTATGCTTCTTACTCCCGGAAACAAACGATGATCTATACCATCTACCCCCACGCGTTGATTCTGTTTTTAACAACCATAATGAGCCTGATTGTGGCTTTGGCAGCCTGGAACAGGCGGAATACCACTACCGGTTTTATCCTGATTCTGTTCATGGTTTCCATTGCCATCTGGTCGTTCTTTTCCGGCATTGAAGCAGGTACCACAGGTTTAGCTAACCGGGTTTTCTGGTCAAAAATGGAATACCTTGGTTTTGTATGGGCGGCGCCACTGTGCTTTCTCTTTATCTTCTCCTACACCAATCACTGGAAATGGATCACAAAACCCGTTCTTATCAGCATTGTAACCATATCTGTGATTACATTGATTCTAGCCTGGACAAATGAATTTCACGGGTTGGTGTGGAGCAGTTTTCACCCGGGAGATACACAACTAAACACCCTTGTTTATGTCCATGGAACCTGGTTCCTTTTATACACATTCATCCAATTCTGCCTGTTTTGTTTTTCTGTAGGTATTCTGTTTCATGATTTACGAGTGCAAAAAGCCCCTTTCAGGCAGCAAACGGTGACCATTCTTGCCGCGGTTCTAATTCCAGCAGTTGCTGGAATACTGTATACATTCAAAATTTCTCCCATCCCCGGGCTGGATTGGATGCCCCTGTGTACCTTTTTCACCGGAGCAATCTTTACCTGGAGTATTCAGACATACCGTTTGCTCGATCTGGTGCCTATCGCCAGGGATACCCTGGTGGAACAAATGCTGGACGGCATGATCGTGCTGGACGGACAGCAGCGGATCATCGATATTAATCCAAGTGCGCGTAACATGATCAAAGGCGGCGATGCCATCAAACCCGGCGACCCGCTTGCCTCGGTACTTCCTGAATTATGCCCATCGAGTGAAGATCTAAAAAGGCAATCAAACACCCGGATACTCTCCCTGCATGAAACCAGTGACGACCACCGGTTTGTAGATGTACGTATGACGTTGATCAAGGGGACAAAAACAGGTACCAATTGCAGCCTGTTGATGCTGCGTGATATCACCAAACGGAAAACCATCGAAGATTCTCTAAATCAAGCCAACCGTGAATTGGAAAAGCGGATCAATGAAATTCAGATCCTGCAAAACCAGCTAAAAGAAGAGAGCATCCGTGACCCGCTGACCGACCTGTATAACCGGCGTTACATGGAAGACGCCCTGAACCGCGAATTCGCCCATGCCACGCGTGACGGCTACCCGGTCAGCATCATCATGGCGGACATTGACCATTTCAAAAAGGTGAATGACACCTACGGCCACAGCGCGGGTGACGAGGTTTTAATCCAACTTTCGCAACTATTCCTGTCCAATTTCCGGGTGGAAGATATTGTCTGCCGTTTTGGCGGTGAAGAATTCCTGATCGTGATGCCAGAGACAACCGCTGAAACCGCGTTCTTACGAATCGATGGACTGCGCAGGCTGCTGGAAACCACAGAGATAAAAATATCAGCCGCGAAAATAATGATCACCCTCTCTGCCGGCATTGCGGTTTATCCTGAAGAAGGATCTACCATCGAGGAAGTGGTTCACAAAGCAGACCAGGCGATGTATCGGGCGAAATCAGAAGGCCGAAATCGGGTAATTGCAGGCGGACATCCCTCCTGATAGAATGAAATAGAGAGTAAGACCTGTATTTCGGGAGGGTGAAATGAACTATGGCTTTGTTTTACCCCTGGGAGACGCCCGGTTTGCCGCTGAATGCGCGAAAGAAGCGGAAAATTCAGGTTGGGATGGATTCTTTGTATGGGAACCGGTATGGGGTGTGGATGCCTGGGTCAGCCTGACAGCCGCGGCTTCAGTCACCCGCTCGATACGGCTGGGTACTATGCTAACACCGCTGCCAGTGTTGTCACCGTGGAAGCTGGCCAGTGAAACCGCATCGCTCGATAACTATTGCGGGGGGAGGTTGATCCTCTCGGTGGGGTTGGGCGCGGTGGATACCGGATTTATGAATTTCGGCCTGCCTACAGACCGCAAGGAAAGGGCGGAACGCCTTGACGAAGGATTGGAGATCCTGACTGGATTATGGGAAGGGCAGCCGTTTCAATTTGAGGGAAAGTATTACCACCTTCAACCCACCGATTTTCAAGTACCGCCAGCTCCGCTGCAGCGACCACGGATACCGATATGGGTGGTGGGAGCCTGGCCCAATGAAAAGTCCATGCGGCGTGCGCTGCAATTTGACGGACTTCTGCCCAACTTTATTGGCCCGTCAGGCAAAGTGGAGATGGGGCACCCTGACCCGGATGTGATGAAAGAAATGGCCGATTTTGTGCGGCTTCACACCGGCGGCAAACCATTTGACATCATCATGGAAGGCGAAACAGATCCAGACAAATTGGAAACTCTGGACTTGGTACGCACATATGCCAACCACGGGGTGACATGGTGGATGGAAGCATTGTGGTCAGCGGAAAATGAGGAAGAAGTGCTGGGGCGGGTTAAAACCGGCCCGCCGCATATTTAATTTGACACGGGTTCATGTCAGCGCCAGGTCAACAGCCGCTTCGGCGTGAATTTGGGTAGTGGGAAAAAGCGGTAATGGGAAATCTGCCGGTTTTACCAGTAGTTCAATTTCGGTGCACCCCAGAATGATGCCTTCCGCGCCCCCATCTGCCATAGCCTGGATCACACGCATATAGTCTGCTTTGGATTCCGGACGGATAATACCCTGACATAATTCATCGTAGATCACCCGGTTGACTATCGCCCGGTCATCGGCCGGCGGGATCATCACATCAAGGCTGTGTTTTTCCGCCAGCCTTACCCGGTAAAAGTCTTCTTCCATGGTGTACCGGGTGCCCAGGAGCCCGATTTTCTTTATTCCTACTTTTTTGACTTCCACCGCTGTGGCATCCGCGATATGCAATACCGGCAACCCGGACCCGGCCTCAACCGCCCCGGCTACTTTATGCATGGTATTCGCGCAAATCAACAAAAAATCCGCCCCGGCAGACTTCAGTCCACGCGCCTGGCTGGCCAGCAATTCTCCGGCTTCCGTCCAACGGCCGGTATGCTGTAATTCTTCCATCTCAGCGAAATCAATGGATGACATAACCAACTTCGCCGAGTGCAAACCGCCCAACCGGCGGGCTACTTCTTCATTAATGATCCGGTAGTACTCAAGTGTTGACTGCCATGACATTCCACCCAGGAGACCGATCGTTTTCATGAAACGGATTATACGGCAAGTTGATATACTTACTAAATAAACAATTTATATGAAAACTAGATCACGGTTCTCATTCTTGCCTGTACACATCCGGCCGCAGTCGCGGATATGGGGAATCCCTGCCGTGTATATTTCTGTTGCTTTGATCATGGCAGCTGTTCTACCGTTTTGGGACGGGTATATCGGTGTGCCTCATCGCCAATTCAGCCCTGAAACTTCATTGACATTGCTCTCCACAATTTCAGGCGGCATGATCACCTTTACCGGTATCGTTTTTTCGATGATCTTTGTTATGGTGCAATTCAGTAGCAACTCGTATTCCCCCCGCCTTGCGCCATTCTACCTGCATGACGATGTGATCAAGCATTCACTCGGGATGTTCACCGCCACCTTTCTTTTTACGCTCACAACCATTGCCTGGGCCAGCATCATCGGTGACAAAACCATCCCCGATATCTCGGTTTTTATTTCCATAGCCGCCGTTGCTTTGAGCGCGATGCTTTTTCTGGCATTGATCCAACGCATCTCAGTGTTGCAGATCACCAGTGTTCTTTTTATGATCACCCGCTTCGGCCGCAAAGAAATACTGGAAAACTATCCTGTTTTACTGACGGGCAATGAGACCACGGCTGACACCAGAGAAAAACCTGAACTTCCCCCTCTGCAGCAAGTGATTACCTATGATGGAATTTCTGCTTCCCTGTTGGAGGTGAACAGCAAACATCTGGTGAATGTGGCCAAACGGGCAGATGCGATTATTGAAGTATTGTACGCGGCGGGCGATCTGGTTCCTGAAGGGGCAGACGTGATGAAAGTGTTCAGTCAGGCGCGCCGGGTTTCAGACTGGCAGGCCGTCAGAGCGTTACGCATGGGTGAACAACGCACAATCGACCAGGATCCCAAATATGCGTTCCGGCTGATCGTCGATATTGCCATACGGGCATTGTCACCCGCGATCAACGACCCGACCACAGCGGTGATGTCACTAGACCGTCTGGAAGACCTGCTGCGGGTACTGGTCAACCGCGACATGATGGAAACACGTTACTACGACACCAAAGGCAACCTCAGAGTGATCTGCCAGACTCCCGACTGGGATGACTTTCTGGCCATTGCCGTAGATGAAATCCGTATCTATGGTGCTCCATCCATTCAGGTATCCCGCCGCCTACTGGCGCTGTTGACCGACCTTGAAAAGATCGCTCCAGAATCCAGAAAACCAGCCATCAGAGACCACATTCAACGGGTGGAAGTCTCCATTAAGCGAGCTTTCACTGATAAAGATGATCGCGCGGAAGCGAGGCATCCTGACCGGCAGGGTATAGGTTTAACCCGGTCCGCGGATGACGATGTATTCGCGTAGCGGTTTATTCTTCTGAAGTTCCGTAAGCCCCACGAAAAAACCGATCTTTTCACCGGACAACAATTGCCAGTTAGAACGGGGAAATCAACATGCCGGACAACTTTTCCGGAATGATGTTTTCTTCATATAACGGTTGGAAGTCAACCCTTTCTTTGTTTTCAATCCGGTAATGTATTTCTGGCATTAGCGTTGCCACATATTTGCGTACCATTTCTTTTAGCGCAAGAAGATAGACAATCTCAGAATCTGATTGAAAAGCAGTAAGAGAAATAGCATCCAGAACCTTATTTATAGCGATGATCAACAAAACGGTTTTTTCGTTATTCTTGTCTTTTTCATCCAACAACCTGTTAATGCAAGCTTCAGACCGGATGTAACGGTTACAGTAATCCTTCAGGTCCATGCTCAACCGTTGTGCCAGCAGTTCACCCAACGCGTTGGGTAAAATCGTTTTCCCGAGCTCAGATACACTCATACGGTACGCCATCACATCATCAGTTAACGCTCGCACTGTTGCCAGGCGTGTTCCGCCTGTATAAACTTCAATTTCTCCAAAGAAATTAATGGAGTCTATCCGTTCAATGAAAACCTCAGTCTCATCAACGGTTCGGTATATGCCAACACTGCCTTTGTAGAGAAGGTAAAGGCTTCCATCGGAAGACTCACCTTCTTTCATAATCGCCTGATCCCGGTGAAACCGCAGGCTATTCTTTGAGAAATCAGGCAAATCTTCGAGCTTGAATTTGATATCCAAAATATACCCCCCGTTTTAATACCAAAAATAGATTCTTGTTATCCTTCTTTTTGCTGATACGCCCATAAAGCACACCCGATGACGCCGCCATTATCACCCAATTCAGCGGGCACAATAGTGACTTTATCAGGATCCGCCAGTTTGACGCGTTCCTTTACAGTCTTGCGGATCGGGTTAAGCAAAAGGTCACCCGCCTGGGCGCCGCCTCCACCGATCACAATACGGTCGGGAGCTATCGTGCAAATGGTGTTAGAAATGGAGATACCCAGATAAAAGCCGACCTGTTCATAAATCTGCATGGCAACCGCGTCACCCTGTAAAGCGGCGGTGCTAACGGTTTTTGCCGTAATTTTATTTAGATCATAACCGGCCAGTTCGCCGATCCTGGTCGTCCATCCCTGAACAACGGCCTTTAGCCCGGCAGCCGCGATGGCAGGGGAGGAAGCGTACATTTCCAGACACCCATGATTTCCACAGCCGCAAAGCGGTCCATTGTAATCAATCATACTGTGACCAACCTCGCCGGCTGTGCCGTCTAGTCCCAGATGAAGGCGGTTGTCAATTACCATACCGCCGCCAATTCCAGTGCCGATAGCATATACCGCCATGGTCCGGGCTCCGCGGCCGGCGCCGAATTTCCATTCGCCAAATGTGATAGCGCGAACATCATTCAACAGGTAGGTGGAAAGACCCGTATATTCCTTTATCTTATCGGCCACCGGGGCGTTAACCCAGTTGCCATACAGGTTCGGGAGGAAAACAGTGCGGCCGTTTTCTATGTCAATCTGGCCGGGCGCGCCAATACCGATACCGCCGATGTCTGAAACCTTTAATCCACTGGCTTTGATCACGTTAAGGAATAGATCCGCCATTCGCCGTATAACGGCATCCTGTCCTTCGCGCGCGATCGTCGGCACGGAGATCAGGTTGGTTACTTCACCGGTCTCTGTATCAACTATTCCAGCCCTGACATTTGTTCCCCCAAGATCACCACCGATGTATTTCGCCATCCCGTATCACCCGAATAAATAAAAATGATTGTGCGGTTTAAAATGCTGTATAAACCGCTATGGTATTTTAAGTCAATTTTAAGAAATTGTGAACCGGTTCAGGGTTCATTTCATTCCTAAGCAGGCTTTCAAACAGCTTACATTATCTTTAATTAGCTTGATATCAGTATAAGCTTTAGATGATCCATGTCAACCTGAAGACAGGAAAAAAAGAACCACCTTTCAAGGTGGTTCCTGTGCCCCCGGCAGAATTCGAATCTGCAACCTTTTGCTCCGCAAGCAAACGCTCTATCCAATTGCGCTACGAGGGCATCAATTTACGCGTTCTTTCAACGCGCACCCTAAATATATCAGGGTGACGGCGATACGTCAAGGAAAGCTTTGTGGTTTTTACAGCCAGCTGGCTCAGTTCTCTTCAAGCATGTGCGAGAGAAAATCGGCATCTTCCAGGTCTTGAGGGCGGCCGGTCAGCTTTTTGCTGGTGATCAGACTGCGCAGATCAATGTAATACACCGGGATCTTCTTTTCTTCGCGTTCCACCCGGCGTGGATATGAATCTTTGAAAGTTAATCCATCCAATTCCGTGACAAAGATAACCCGTTCCGGCGGGTATCCGAGTTGTATCGCGGTATCCGGTGACACAAAATCCGATGGCTTGAGTCCCAATGACCCGAACCCGAATTTTTCCAACGCGGAGACGATCCGCTTCCCGTTGGTTAGAGAGGGGTTTACCCAGATATCCAGATCGCGCGTGAATCGTGGATGCCCATGAGCGGCAACCGCGTACCCACCCACAATCAGATACTCAACTCTCTCTTCGTCGAGTAATTTTAACAACTCCAAGAAGTCTGGTTGGAACATTATCCCTGCCCGCGAAATGCAATTGCCGGATTTTTTCCAATTCAGCCATACGTTCATCGTACGACCTGTTTTTCCAGTATACCCAGTCCCGGGGTTCTTGAGAACCGGTTATTTCTGTGTTTTCAATTCTGATATTTATTTCAGGCATGGCCGCATTATAACCATTTTTTGCATACATCGGCTCACCTTAGCCTTTCGAAAGAGACCCGTCTAATTTTGTGCAATAAACGAGCCAAATCCATCTTCGGTGTTGACCAGGGATTGTAGTTCCCCAAAAGGTATCAGAACCTCCTGCGGACCCGCCGCGTATGGAGCAACATCATACGGAGCAAAACTCAACCGCAAACCTTTTTCAGTCAAGTTCCAATTTTGAAAATTGACCACTTTGGGTTCCAACCCTTCTTCAAACAACGGAAAATCTGGTTTATTCAATTCGTTTTTGCAATAGTTTGATATGAAGGTCAACGCATTTGGTGTGTCTTTGAAAAGACCAACAAATGTGCCATTCTTTCCTTCTTGCATATCAAAATTTACAATTTTAAAAATGTGATTAGGGTGCGCCGCACCAGCCATATAGAAATCTATCTGAAAGCGAATACTGGCTAACCGTGGGGTTAACAAAGGAACATCATAGCTGATCCACATAAAGCTTGACTGAACCACCATTTCCGGAGGGATTTCCCAGTCTTTAAAATTTTCCTTGAATCCATCAAGTTCATCTATTACGGTCTTCTTCAACAATGCGTTAAGCGCCGCGGCTGAATCGGATTGGATTACCGGTACCTGCCCATGGATCTCATATTTTGGATCGTCACCGGTTTCGAATACCAACTCTGATTTGATAACAATTCCGTTGATTGACAGACTCATGTCCGGTTCAAAAAACACAAGCTCGCCATCCACCAGGGCAGCCAGTGAGTGATAGCTGGCCAGAGCCAGCTCCGCCGGTTCAATACCCTCGCAGCCTGTGGACAGGTAAGAGAATTCATCCTCATAAAAATCAAGCGATGTTTTCGGTGGAGGGTTTCCTTTCAGGAATTCGTCACGCGTTATTATTTTTATCGAATATTTCGGGGTGTTACAGGTTTTTTCACCCACAGAGTAGCTTTCGGGTGTAATTCTCACCCGAATCCCGGGTTTCAACCCGGATTCTGCTCTCTGCTTAAGAGGAAAAACCTGGTACGCAATCCAATTCCCGGCAAATCCGTCATCAATCTCAACGGGGGTGATAGCCGCTTCCGGTTCAGGGGTGGAGTCTTGAACCTGCGGTTTAATCGGAATGAACGCGGAAAATATCAAAATACCTACAGCCATAACGGCAGTAAGACAGTACTTTTGTTTCATATTTTCCTCCAGCAACCTGAGAAGCCGGTTCTATCTCAAGGGTTCAGCAGAAACCACACTTCCCAATCCGTTGACTGTCAACTTCCACTCCGAGCCGGTATCTGCCTGCCGGTAAAAACCGTAATCCTGTGATTCATAGGTGTACTGATCACCATTGGCTATAAATATCAATTTATAGTTTTCAGCACGGCTTCCTTCCCGCTGATCACTGGACAAATTCACCGGAGGCCAGGTGGCGTTGGGCCCACTGCCTGTGGCAACCAATGGGTCATCATCATGCCATTCATTGATGGTGTAATCACAGTAATCATCATGGACTTCATACTCACAATCCTGCACCACTTCAGCTACACCATTGCCTTTGTCCACTTTATATGGTTCACCGCACACTTCGACTGAGTTCGGCACATAGGAAGATGAGGTTCCGCGAACCCGGTCCGAGCAACTGCCCATTACCGCCTCGGAGGGGACACTATCCCGCCAGTCACTTTTTTCCACCGGACCATAAACTTCAATGGCGATCTCACGTTTCCATTCCATGCCATTCAGAATGGCGGTCTTGTCAGTTTTCTTCATAGACAGACCGATCACGCTGCAGATCCCGATTAGTGCGAGCAGACCCGCAATTCCCAGTGCCACCAGACAACCTTTTGACAGTCCTTTGCCGGTTTCTTGAGCCGGTTTATCCGCCGCTTTCAACGGGGCGCCGCACCCCGAGCAGATTTGCGCGTTCGCCGGATTTTCTGCCGCGCAATGCGGGCATTTTGTTTTTGTGCCAGTGCCTTCTTGAAAACCGCCAAGTTCTTTACCTGCCTGCCGGGCTTTGCCCTGTTTCAAGTCACCACCGCATTGCGAGCAAATAGCGGCATCCGCGGGGTTGCGCGCACCGCAAAATCCACAGTGAATATCGGGACCCTTAGCCGCCTGTTCTATTTTGGCTTCATCCTGCAATATTTGCTCATCGGCTTTGGGTTGAAACTCAACATCCGCCGGCTGCGGTTAGCCGCAACTCTGGCAGGTTTTTGACAATCCCGGGTTGCGTGTTTTGCAGTTCGGGCATGTCCATTCAAGTTCAACGTAGCCGAGTTCTTTCCGTGCCATGAATAAAGCCTCCTGATCATTACTAATTATCTGTAATTATTATACGAATGATACGCCGGATTTGTTATGAACCAGGGCGATGATTTAGTTATTTTGAAACCAGATTGCCTTTATTACAAATCCAAGCACAGCTATCCAGAAAATGATAATCAACACCGCGAACCACCATCCGCTGATACCGGCATCTTCAGGACGCTCAGCAACCTCCTGATGAGCTTCGGTAAATATTTCATCGGGGATTAATTTGATTACCAGATAGATGCCCAACGGGATCAAGATCAGATCGTCCAAATATCCCAACACGGGGATAAAATCGGGGATCAGATCTATCGGGCTGAGCGAGTATGCCAGAATGGCCGCGATAAAAACCCGGGCATACCATGGCGTGCGGGAATCACGGTAGACCACTACCAGAACATTAATTTCTTTTTTCAGTTTTTGGGCTGATTGTTTTAATTTATCCGTACACATTATCGGGCTTCACCTGATAAATCCATGATTTCTCCATCGGAGCGGATATCCAGCCACGTTCCGTCCGCGATCGTGACTGAATTTTCACCCTGTGAGGGAAGGTCTTTGGCCATTAAAACTATCGCGGTTTCATTAATTTTCCGGTTATCCGCCGGATGATCCAGTATCAGTACCCCGGCTTCCCTGGTGCCTCTAAAATCCGTCAACCCGTCTATTAGCGGGTTTCCATAGCGCAATTCTACAGTCTGCCCACCCCAGACAATACGCATCGTGCTGCCCTCACTATTGGCATTTTGAATTTCCAGTATCGCGCCGCGTCCCAGGTCAAACCGTTGACCGGTTTCCAGTTGCGTCACTTCCAGATCGGTTTCCGCCACTCCGGTGAAAAGCCGGGATTGCACTTTTGTTCCTCCAGCCAGGCGGTTGATCAAAAGCCAGTCTGGATTGAAACGCGTGAGACCATCACCGATGAATATGGACGATGACGCCGTGGCATTGGGGATGATCACTGCGTCCAGATTTTTTTGGAGAACTGGCAGACGGCGGTCAACAAAAGAGATCAGGTCTTTATCGCCCGGCCGGTTGGTCACCAGAATGTGCTGACCCCCGGGCGAAATAAAGAAAGTGGACAGGTCGTTCCCCTGCCGGAAAACCTGGATGTGGAGGCGGCCATCGGGATGAAGGAAGTATAAATTGAGC
The DNA here is from genome assembly GCA_964420535.1 of uncultured Leptolinea sp. Classification (GTDB taxonomy): domain Bacteria; phylum Chloroflexota; class Anaerolineae; order Anaerolineales; family Anaerolineaceae; genus Leptolinea. The sequence continues at coordinate 10,844 of CAYQTY010000026.1, forward strand.
AGGAAAAACAGGCTTATTACCGGTAAACCGGCCAGTAAGATCAAAGAAATTGAGCGCAGCCTGGTCACCCATACCCTTCGGAACAAGACTGCCAGAACGACCATCACAATCAAAACAGCAGCCTGCCAGAGATCAAGCTGAATATTGATCAAACCAAAGCTGCGTAAGCCGGAGAAAAATTCAACAGTTTTCGTGGTGTAAGCCAGCGGAATCCACGCGATATAGGCTATGATCTTACCCAGAGGCAACCAGATCATACCCGCGATGGCGGCAAATCCCCCTATGATCATGGCTGCCGGCTGAACCGGAAGAACAAATGGATTGACCAGCAGACCGATCAGGGGATAGCGGTGAAAATGATATAGCAGGAACGGCAATGTGGTTAGTTGGGCAGCCAGCGTGATGACCACCGAATCACCGGCTGTCCGCCAGAAGGTGTTGAACTCAGCCGGTTTATCGTCAGAGGTTTTTCGCGCCACAAACCAGTCATTTAACGGAGCACCGATCAACAAAATACCCGCTGTAGCCGCGACGGATAATTGAAAACCAATATCACGCAGAATCAGCGGATTAAACATTACCATGACCATAGCCGCCAAACCCAGACTGTTGACGGCTGTCCGGTTGCGGCCTATTGACTTGCCCACCATCGCCAGCGCACCCATGATGGCCGCACGTACCACCGAAGGGCTGGCCCCGGCCATCACTGTATATATGGCTAGAATAACAATTGCCGCCCACACCGACCACCGTTTTGGCAGCAACCGACCGGCAAGCGCCAGAATAAGGCCGGCCACGATGGTAATGTTGAAACCCGAAATTGCCACAAGATGCGATGTTCCGGTATCTTGAAACGCATTCTTCAGGTTATCCGGGATATCTTCATCTCGACCCACCAGTATCCCGCTCAAAAAAGAGGCTTCCGGCTGCTGCATGATTTGCTTCACGGTTATCGCCACATCGTCGCGGATGTGATAGATCACCGCGAGTACCGGATTGCCAGCATTTTGCTTCACCACACTAATGCGCGGATAAGCCAAATAGGTGTAAACACCGCGGTTTTCAAGGTATTGCCGGTAAGAAAAATCTTCCCGCTCCGGTGGTGTTTCAGGGATACCGGATATCTCCAGCAGGTCGCCATACTCATACCGGCTTCCTGCAGGAAGAAGCACGATCGCGTCGCCGGTTACAACGGCGGGAGAATCTCCCACTTTCATCAACCGTGATGTGACGGTCAACAGTGTGCTTTTATCGTGGTTTTCCACCGGTTGTGATGCCATTGCCAGAATGGTAATTTCACCCCGGTTATTGTAGAAAGCGAGATCGTCAGCCTGGAACACCGGCCGGGCGGCCTCTCCCCTCGCCACACCTCCAAGGAACATGACAATCAACAGACAAACAGGAATACGTAAAACCCGGTTTATCCGGCGGTAAGTTTGAAACCGGTTTAGCAACCGTCTCTCAAAGATGCCGGAAGCCGCCAGCAGCATGCCGGAAATTATTAATATCCAAATATGGCTGGAATGAAACAACGGAACAACCGCGCCGGTGATGAATGCGATGGAGATCCAGAGGAGCGGCATGTTCGCTATCCCTTAATTTTTATGTTGACTTCTTAATCCATGGAATGATCATGGGGGTTTTTAAACGGTACGCGCGGTATTCGTCACCGAATTCATCGACAAGTTTCTTTTCTTCCACGATTCCGCCGACTATGAAGTACAGGGTGAAAGCCAAACGTAAAGCAAGTCCATTCCAGGTAAGCTCTGGCGCCGCCCACAGGAACAGAATAGACCCGGTATAAATGGGATGCCGCACAATACGATACAGTCCACCGGTTTCGAGTTTTCCCGATGAACCTTTGTCCGCTTTTTCTACCAGTTGCCGCAAACCGGAAAGGTAACCCGGACCGGTTTGAAAGACCGCCATGGAGGCAAATATTACGCCGGTCAACTGCAGAATTATCAGCACCCATGACCAGGGTGCCGGTAGGGAAGAAATAGTCTTATCCGGCAGGGTGACAGCCACAGCCAGTACCGGCAGCAATGTGATAAAAGCAAAGATGTTGTAAGCCATTCGGTACCAGTAATATAAGGGACCCATCCAGGCGGCGGCAAGTTCTTTGGCTTTTCGCGATGCCAACAGAGAATGTATCAGTCCATATAATGCGGTTATAGCCAATATAAGGAGAATGTTTGCGATCACCTGAAAAGTATCCATTATGTATGATTCTACCCTAAAGGCAGTCTGAGTTTATTGTATTCAATGACTGCCCTCTGCGCGGTCAGTCACTCGAAAAAAGTTTGTATACCATGGTCAAGTTGACTCCCTATGTTTGAATACCTATAATAAAACTATCATCATTGTCTGATCAGGTTACCCGGCTGTTCTTTCGTTCAACTTTCTGGGAGGAAAAATGGGCAAATTATTTGACGGAACTGAGTTTTTCAAAATGATGGCAGACAACGAGAAAGCCGTTGCGGCATTGTACAGGCAGGTTGCGGCTGATGCCAGACTTGGCGGGAAATTTTTAGAGAACCTGGCGAAAGATGAGGATCGGCACTTCGATATCTATACCGCCCTTCTTAAGAAACACTCCGGCGGAGATGGCCTTAAGGCGGAGATTTCAGATGACCAGGAAAGATACATGAACCTCCTGATCGCCAACAATATGCTGAAAGATGTTGATGCGCTGATGAAGAAAGCCGCGAAATTCACCGATAAAGACCAGGTTTATGAAATGGCAGAAAAGGCAGAACGGGATTCTGTCCTGTATGTCGAGGAATTGATGGCGGTTTTTCCGGAAGTAATGCCGGCTGATTTTGCCACGGTGCTCAAGGAAGAAAAAGACCATCTAAAACAGGTTTTAAGTAGGCGCATGGAAAATAAAATGACATCCTTGCGGTTGTAACCTTTCTTCTATATAGAAAATAAGCTGCCTGCAAATGTAACTTGCAGGCAGTTTTTTGTTGGTATTTCTCACCATTTTTTTGTAAAGCAGGAGCATAAAAAACAAATTACTGCACCGAGAATTCTACAGTTCGGTCCAGCTTATCATTCAGGTAGAGTTCAACCTTGTAGGAACCAACCGGCCATGGACCATTATTTGTGGCACTGAATGTGATCGGGCTGCCGCCGGTGACCATCTCTTTCTCCACAAACTGGGTCGCCGTGCCGGTTTCGTCAGATGTGTACCAGACAGCCTTCACTTTGGTGTCATCCGGCGCGTTAGCCAGTTCGACCACAAACACAAAGGGCTGGTCCTGGTTGTAAGAAGTGGTCTTCTGACCAGAAGATTCATCCACCACCAGGTAGGCGTCTTTGATATTGGCTGTGGAGGCGCTGAATTCGCAGGCCATAGCAGAAAGCGCGAGAACAGCCAGTCCCAATAAGATCAAAAATTTCCTGTTGCCCATCTGTCATCCTCCTGAAATATTATATAGATATTATAGATATACTATATCTTATTAAAACGAAAGTCAATCGCCTTAATCTCTTTGATAGAAACCTTTTCGTCCCATTTTTTAGCCAGTCATTATCCTCTTTATACCCATAAAATAAGGTCAGGTTTTCGGAGGGTGATTTCGTATTTGGCTTTAGAAAAAAACCTGAAAAAAATCGTCACCGGCCAGCTAATGTATTTCCTCTTCCGGCGGCTTGAATCAAAACTGCTGCGCAATCTGATCTACGGCGTGGCGGGATACTCTCCCATCGCCTACCCGCTCTCCAGCTTGTTGACACAGATGGCAGACCGCAACACCTTTGGCGGCCTGGGGCAGATCGGGTTGATCATTTCCCTGTTCGTCCTGTCGTTGTATACCCGGGTGGAACGGTCCAAAATTATTCAAAAAAAATGAGTGACAAACCAAAGTGCGCCCTGATTTGGGCGCACTTTAAATATCTTATCGGTAAGCATTTTTATCTGAAAGACGCGATCAGGTCATTGACCATGGTGTCATCCCAGGAGCCGCTATTGCTGGAGATCATCAGGACCGCCTGGTTTCCCTGTTTGCTGTCAAATGAAACGGTGCCCACACGTACAGTTTCTCCTTCTGATGACACGCCTTCTTTGATGATCAGGGTGGATTGCTGCCCGCGAATGGTAACCGGCCGGTCTTCCACGCTGGTGAACTGGCCGCCGTTAACGGTTACGTTTCCTTTGCCGGATTGCTCCTGCATGCTCTGCATGATCTCTTCCACATTCAAATTAAGATTCTTGGGAAGCTCAGTAAGGAAAATGTGGGTACTTTGGTCCGGCGAGAAATAACCAACCGCGGAAAATCCCATTATGTTCATTCCGTAAGGGTTGACGAAACCGGCAGGAACGTCAAAATCAGCAATATTGGACGCGATGACAGCGACCTCTTCCGGATTTTCGGTGGTGTTGGCATCAAGGTTTTGCAGGATGGTGCCCATGGAGACAACACCGGTCAATGCAAGGCCTGTCCCAACGCAGCAGCAAAGCACAACCAGAACGGCAATAATGATGAGAATTACTTTGAGTGTTTTATCCATTTTATTTTTTCCTCTCTTTGGCTACTTCACATACGGGAAAACTTTATTTTTGTTGCTAAAACTAGAACCCGAAAAAGAACCGGGCAAAATCAATAAACCAGTGAAAAGCTATCGCCGAACCGAGGTCTTTTTTGATCTGCAACAAAGCCATTGGCAGGCCAAAAAGCAGGCTTGTGGCAGTCAGCATCACCAGTCCCATCACCGGGTTTTGCTGAAACAACTCCGGTAAGTGGTTCAGGCTGTGAGGAACAACAGCCAGGAAAGTGGCAATTACTATTACTCTCCGGTCAGGGAGGTGGTATCGCAGAAGATACAGAACCAGCGCCAGGATAAAGAACCGGAAGATAATTTCCTCATGGATCGCCGGGCTGAGAGCTTCCAACGCGCTCGCCAGTAGTGACTTGAACTTTAAGGACCCAGAATTCAGGTAGAAATACAGATTGTTTAACACGGCCAGCGGCAGGGCGATCAGAATCCCGATGCCCGCGTTTTTCAATTGGATGGAAAGAGGGGCGTCAAACGCGTTGACCATCACCTGCCGGTTCTTGAACAGCAGAACGCCAGCGGTAAAACAGAACAGAACGCCCAATCCCTCCTGAGCGCACCAGAAAATATAAGGGTCGTGCTGCCAGTGCGAGATCGCGCTGATGATGCCCAGCGCCAACCCGATGAGTACCGTTCGCAACGTGATTTGCTTCCAATTAAGAAAGATTACCAGGATGGCAGCCAGAGTCAGGGCGGTTTGTGACCAGTTCCAGATACGGCTGGTGAGGTTGATATTCTCCAACGGCAGGAGATAATTTACCGCGTATAGCGCGGCATATATCAGGAAGATGGACGCGACCCCGATTACGCCTGACACACGGCCGCGTTGTAACGTTAACGATGATTCTTGTGGCATTTTGTCTTTTCCGTGGATTATGAAATAATTGCAGGATGATGCAAAAGGCATCAAGTTTTATTAAGTGATTCTATAACAGGAATACGTTATTTACAGGAATGGGGTTTCAATATTCATATATAACAAAGGAGTGATACCCTCCATGGACGGTGAATTGGCGCAATTGGTCTCATTGGTGACGTATGGCAATCTTTTCTTAACCGGAAAAGACGTTGATCTGTCCGTAAATTCTACATTCCAATATGTATCATCATTGAAATTCGCCCGGTATAAAAGCAATAAGGAAACACAGGGTGTACAGATCGCGGGCAGCATCAGCGAATGGTTACAGTTCCTGCATTCCAACCGGGTATCCCGCCTGTGGAATGTGGCATTTTCCTGGGACAGGCCGGACCTCCCTGAGCATATCGCGGCGGCATTTGCCGGCGGTGTTCCCCGCGCCATTCAGGCTGACATGCCCGATGGGTATGAACTCTGGTACCCGTTATGGCAGGCAGGTGGACCGCAGGGCAAACCCTGGCATGTGGAATACCGCGGATTAATGTTCTCCAATAATCACGTCTTCCCTGCGCCGCCCATGGGATTGGTGAAAGTTAACCTGCAAAAATCGTTGATGGAAGCAGAAACCTTTTCCCGCCGCCCGGAAGTCAACGCACAAAATTGGGCGGATTGTTTTTCAAAATCTCTTCAATTTCTCGATTCCCCGGACCCTGTACCGCCCTATCATCTCGACCTTCTCCCGGATACCGGGTTTGACCTCGAAGCCCGTCAGGTGATGGCGGCCGCCGCGCAGGCGTATGTGTTCGGCGGAATGGGATCGTGGAACGATATGGGGTTTACCGATATGGGATTGAATGAGGAATACCAGCGGGTCACCAGAGAACTTTACGAAGCCGTAAAGATGTCCATCGTGTGGGCGTCCAACTCGTTTACCAAGTTATAGGTTGGGTCATGACCCAACCTACTCCACATCGTCAAAACTGACCGATTCCCGCTCTCTTTGATCAAGAACAGTCCGAATTCCTTCGGTCTTCCTGGTCTTGACACGCACCAGGTGAATGGTGACGCCCGAAGCAATCGCGAGCAACAACAGGCTTAACCATAGTGCCGGTTTCACAAAGAGTATTGAACCACCAATGGTCAGCCATAAAAACGAAATACTGATGATTTTTTGCGCGAGGGGAATCCCATTCCCTTCCTGATAATTCCGGATGTAATCGCCCAGTATGGGATTCTCCAACAGTTTTTGGTGTAAGGCACTCGATCCCCGGCTGTAACAAAAAGCTGCCAGCAATAGAAATGGTGTTGTGGGCAGCACAGGCAGGAAAATACCAACGATCCCGAGCCCGACACAGATAGAACCGGCAATGATCCAGATGGTAGATGATTTTATCTTCATAATTAGCTTTGAGAAAGTCCCCGGGTAATCGATTTAAATAAGAGTAATCGGATTGTACTTGGCGTAAATGATTGAGTCAATTCATCTGTACAGGTTGAAAACAAAAGCAGGTTGGGTGATGTCCCAACCTGCTCATTGTTCGATTTAAATCCAGCTATGCCACTGGCGCTTCGAGTGACGTCTCCGGCTCTTCGGCAACCTTGCTTTCACGCCGCAGCACCACATCGCCGTCGCCGTTCAGGTCAACGATGATCACGTCACCGTTGTTGAATTCACGGGCGAGTAAAGCATCGCTCAACGGGTCTTCCACCTTCTGCTGGATCACCCGGCGCAGCGGGCGGGCGCCCATATCCGGGTCGTAGCCTTCATCCGAAAGCTTATCCAACGCGGCATCCGATGCTTTGAGGGTGATCTCGTTCTCCACCAGGCGCTCAGCCACCTTCTCGATCTCCAGGCTGACAATATGGCGGATGTGCTCGCGGGCCAGCGCGCGGAATACGATGACGTTATCCAGGCGGTTGATGAATTCCGGCCTGAAGACGCGTTTCAGCGAATCCATCAACTTCTTGCGCATGTCTTCGTAGGCTTCCTGTTCCTTCTGCTCTTCATCGAGCGTGAGGGTGAAGCC